>NZ_JBAHZB010000216.1:0-1555 GCF_036697315.1 Alteromonas sp. 14N.309.X.WAT.G.H12 | reverse complement strand
AAATTGCCTTTGTAAGTGCTTGCGCGAAGGCTGAGCTACCTTTCAATGTAGTGAACCCAGTTCATGTCAAACGCTTCGCAGGCGCTACTGGACGTAAAAGCTAAAACGGATAAGCTCGATGCTGCATTGATAGCGCATTTTAGTGAGGTAATTCAACCTGCGTTGTCGTCACTAAAGCCCGAGAACATACAAAAGATGGCTGATGCCGTAGCTCGTAGAAATCAGCTTTTAGAGATGCAGACACGTGAGAAAAATCGTCTTCAAATCATGCCGAAAACCGTTCAATCAAGCATAAAGGCAATACTCACAGTGTTGAAAAAGCAAATTCAAAAGATGGACGATGAATTAGCCTATTTAATTGAAAGCTGCCCAGAATACAAAGCAAAAAGTGACCTGGTTCAAAGTATGCCTGGAATTGGTAAGGTCTCTGCTGCGGCCCTTATAAGTTACTTACCAGAGCTTGGTCTGATGAATAGTAAACAGGTAGCAGCACTTGTCGGTGTAGCGCCAATGAACAAAGAAAGTGGCCGATATAAGGGTAAGCAAGTTACTCAAGGAGGGCAACATCAAGTTCGAACGGTCTTATTTATGGCCATGATGTCAGCGATGCAGTGCAATGCTAAGTTTAAAGCCACTTATAAGAGGTTAGTGGCCGCAGGGAAACCGAAGAAAGTCGCCATTATTGCCTGTGTGAGGAAGATGGTTGTCATATTAAACTCAATGGTTAGAGATGGCGTCACGTGGGAAGAAAAAACGGTTTAACGTGGGAATTGACACCATAGTCGTTTGTTATGCCCAATTTAAAACTGCCATTGCCTTATTAAACGACTTGGTAAACTTTCTAAAGCACCTTGGACTTGGGTTGATAATATATCGCTTGTTGCAAAGTTTAAGCATTGGTATATCGGCTGAACTGTCTGAGTAGCCAATAACTAAGTCATATTTTTCTAAATCAAAAAGTTCTCGTACTCGCTCTACTTTTCTAGATGCGTAACAGTGAAATTTACTGATAATGCCGCCGAAAAAGCGAGTTTCTTCAGAGCAGACAAATCTTACGTTAGGAAGGTGATTTTGAGCAAAGACAGCTTTAACCATCCAGTCTGATGCACCACTCACGACTATTACGTCATCTGTATTTGAAGAGTGTAATAGTAGTTGTTGGACAGCGTCGTTGAAAATTATTGTTGAACTGTCACTGAGGTACATTCGGATAAACAACTTACGCAGGTGCATAATTTTTCTGTCGCTGATTCCCAGTGTTGCTAACCATAGAAGTATCGAGAATCCTACATGTTTAGTTCTCGCATGAAACAGAAATGGCGTAGAGATTGGCAAAGACAAAAGACAAAAGAGCAAACGTAAAGGATTTCGGCTAAGCATAAATTTCATGTACGCTGCGCCAGTATCCCTATTTATTATAGTTTTATCGAAGTCAAAAAGTACCAAGTTCATGTAGCTAAATTCTTCCTTGATTGGGCATAACTTTTAAATAAGGGGCGCAGACGTGTGGGCTAAAATCCGAACGAAGTGAGCAGCCCACATGTTTGCGTCCCAG
>NZ_JBAHZB010000215.1:0-1637 GCF_036697315.1 Alteromonas sp. 14N.309.X.WAT.G.H12 | reverse complement strand
GGGATCTTCCCCATATACATATTTGTGCCTTCAATCCACACACTTTCAATTTGATATCCTGGCGCTAAGGAAAAACGGACGCTGATCTCTTCTTCTGCCTGGGGTTCACGAGAAAAAGTGGCCACAATAGGCTCCTCGCCTACATAAAGTTGGCAGGTCAAATCCTCAAATTCACACATCGCCAAAGAACGCCCATCAACAGTTGACGGAAAGGTCATTTTTTGTGCAACATAAACACTGGCAGCTACAATGAGGATAAATGTAGGGATCAGGCACTTTTTCAACGTATTTTTTAATCTCATATTTTTATTAAATGCACTACTTTTACAGTAATTGCTTACTACCTTTGATGGAGATCAACCCCGACTAGTTTATGGTATCTTTTTGTAAATAAAAATCTTATCATCCACATACCAATGGATCTGTAAACAACAAATAATACCATCTTTGAAGGGAAAACTGTTAAGCCTGCAACTTTACACTATCCTTGATAAGCAGACCGTGGAAAACCCATTTATCATTGAAGTGGAAAATCAATCAAATGAGTGAAATTAGCCAAGCACAACCTGATTACAATTATAAAGTAGTCAGGCAATTTACCATCATGACGATAGTCTGGGGTATCATAGGTATGGGACTAGGGGTATTTATTGCTGCGCAATTATTTGCTCCTGCCCTGAACTTCGATACACCATGGTTAACGTTCTCACGGTTACGACCTTTACACACAAATGCGGTAATATTTGCCTTTGGCGGATGTGCCCTTTTTGCCACCTCTTACTACATCGTTCAGCGTACATCACAGGTGCGTTTGTTCAGTGATAAGCTGGCAGCCTTTACCTTTTGGGGTTGGCAGGCGGTTATCGTACTGGCGGTGATCACCTTACCTCTTGGTCTTACCTCGACCAAAGAATATGCTGAACTGGAATGGCCAATCGATATTTTAATCGCATTGGTGTGGATTGCTTATATTATTAACTTTTTCGGCACCTTGGTGATACGAAAAGTCTCGCACATTTACGTTGCAAACTGGTTCCTTGGCGCCTTTATGCTTACCGTAGCTGTGTTGCATATTGGTAATAGCATGGCTGTTCCCATCTCATTAACGAAATCGTACTCCCTGTATGCAGGCGCAGTGGATGCCATGATGCAATGGTGGTACGGCCACAATGCCGTCGGCTTTTTCCTCACAGCAGGGTTCTTGGGTATGATGTATTACTTCGTACCTAAACAAGCCGGTCGCCCGGTTTATTCCTATCGTCTGTCTATTGTGCATTTTTGGGCACTTATTTCCCTTTATATCTGGGCCGGCCCCCATCACCTTCACTACACAGCGCTTCCTGACTGGACGCAATCGTTAGGTATGGTGATGTCCATTATCCTTTTCGTTCCCTCCTGGGGAGGCATGATTAACGGCATAATGACCTTATCTGGCGCATGGCATAAATTACGTACCGACCCAGTATTACGCTTCTTGATTGTATCCCTTTCATTCTACGGTATGTCTACCTTTGAAGGACCGATGATGGCCATCAAGACCGTCAACGCCTTATCTCACTATACTGACTGGACCATCGGACATGTTCATTCTGGTGCCTTAGGTTGGGTGGCGATGGTGTCCATCGGCTCCATTTATC
>NZ_JBAHZB010000213.1:0-1729 GCF_036697315.1 Alteromonas sp. 14N.309.X.WAT.G.H12 | reverse complement strand
ATCAAAGATATTATCGGAAAATTAAGAGGTGGTATCTGGCTCCATTTCTGGATGAAAGGTGCATATGCTGGTCCAGGCACAACCGTTGATAATAGTGCAGAGCGTAAAATAGAGAATGATAAAATCGTGTACTACATCTCTGAAGATGATGAGTTCTCATTAAAAATAAAACATGCTGTAAAGCATGTTGAGAACTTTTTTAAAGACAAGGTACGCAGCAAATAAAATATAACAAACGCTTAAACCAAGGGACGCAAAACAGCAGGCTTGCGCTCCTTCGTCGCTAATTTTAGCCTGCTATTTTGCGCCGGTTAAGCGAGGCGTTATGAGCTTAAAGGAATAATATGAAAAATTGGGAAGATTTAACTCTATTACAAAAAGCTATCTTTGGTGTTGCCATCGTTGGTGTTGCTTTGTTGGCGCCAGAAATCGCAATGCTTGTCCAATTTGGCGGGATAGAGATTGCATTTGCTTTTCTGGCTATGTATCTAATGCCAATGATAAGGCATATCAATAATGCCTATTCGAAACTCAACGAAAGCATAAAGATTGCTGTTATTTCAATTCAAAATAGCGCTTCAGCAAAACCAAAAGTATTTGCTGTTCAAGCCATGTTTTGTTGCACGGCTTTTTTATTTACAGGTTCAGTAGCGTTTGCGACTATATTTTTTATGCCCGGTTTGGTCCTAAATGGGGTTGTAATATGAACGCTCATAACAATGCGCTGAACGGGACAAAAACGCAATGCCATGCTTCGCATATTATGGCATCACGTTTTCGCCCGTTAGCTTAGTGTTAGCTATCTATCGTAATCTGAGAGTGTGATGAATAACGAATATTATTGGTGGGATTTCGAAGAATCAACATTTAAAGGTGTTCTTTACGACTCTATAAATATGTATTTCCTCCATGATCATTCTTATAAGAATTGGGAAGAATTTTCAAAAGCAGATCCACATATGGCATACGCGCACTTAACCTATGTTAGGTTTGATGCGCTAGAACAACAATTTGTTGATCTTAGGGTTATACCTCAAATGCTTGGAGCTAAAGAAATTCCTTTAAAATCCACAGTTCAAGATATAAATAGATATGATTGGCTAAAATCTATTGTAGATTTATCTTTATTTAGATTTTCAAGTTTAAGAGATATTGCTTTCCATTTTGTAAATGAAGTTTTAGAGCTTAATCTTCCAGATCATAAGCTGAACATAAAACAGCTCAAAAAGGTGCTCAAGGAAAAATATCCTGAGATTCTAGAGCATTTAAAAATATTAGATCAAACTGGAACGCCACTTCGATTAGATCGAAATGAAAGAGCACATAAAGGCTTCTGTAATTTATACACAGAAGATGATCAAATGTTTAAAAACATGGCGTGGTCGGAGTCACACAATTCGGAAATATCAGGGTATGACTTAGTGGCTACTTATGAAAACTCTAGGGATAAAATTTATAGTATTGTGGTAAAAGAGGTTAAGGACGCTCTTCAAGCTTGCATTGAATTAGTGGATGAACTTTATGTTCATTATCGAGACAGACACGATGCTTTATCAATTAATGCTAAGAGTGGTGTATCTCATCACTTTCATGACTACCATAGAAAAGATAGCTAACAAGTTGTTAAACAAGGACAAAATACAGTTGGCTTTGAGCCTGTAACAGATTCTGTGTAACTGCCATTAGTTAATATGCTTTTCGAGGCGTTCCTCGAACTCGATAATAAAAC
>NZ_JBAHZB010000212.1:0-1800 GCF_036697315.1 Alteromonas sp. 14N.309.X.WAT.G.H12 | reverse complement strand
GATAAAAATGGAAATGTGGTACAGACCCATCAGTATGATCCATTCGGCCAGCCACAAAACAGCAGCGATTCCCGATTTAGATATACCGGTCAAATTCTAATAGAAGGTACTGAGCTTTATTACTACAAAGCACGGATTTATCATCCAAAGCTAGGGCGTTTCCTGCAAACTGACCCTGTGGGTTATGAAGACCAGATGAATCTGTATGCTTATGTTGGTAATGATCCGCTTAATTACTTTGATCCCAGTGGAATGATTGGAATGCCAAACGAAAGCTCGTGTAAGGGCATTCTTTGTGCAGCTAAATTTGATTCAGCTAACTCTGAAAGCCTAATTGAAAATGGTGGATTGGAACAGAATGGAGAAACGAGTGACGGTATAGCTAGGTATACTGTCTATATGTCTCGTTCAAATATACAGTCAGGGTCGAATTTTCATGATATTTCTGGTGTGGATGGAGTCGCTAATTTAAGAGCGGATATGAATTCGTTGCAAATGGACACAATGTATATTACTGCAGGGATAACTGCTTTACCATTCGTGGCAGCACAACCTTTTATATTTTATGGTGGATTATCTACATCACATAAGGTCGCACTGCTCACTGCTATCGAGCTGTCTATGGCAGAAGCGAATAGTAGCTTAAGGCATTCTGTTAGTTCTGAAGCCAAAGAAGCAATAATTAAGGGAATCTTGAAAAGCAACTCGGCTGCGAGTGAAATTATTAAAAAAGCTACTAGCCAGAAAGGTCGAATGAGAGTCTATCCCGCACAATGATTAAGTACAAATCTCTGATATTAACGGTAATGCCAAGTTTGATATTTATAACAATATTTATTCTTGACTTACTATTTGCGGGTTATGGAAGAAAGTATGACTTAATAATATACCTTGGGTTTATCATACTGTTCATTTTAATGTCGGCTAGTAACCAATACGATTATTCTAATGGTAACGCAGGTAATTATTTTAAAACTAGTTTTCTATTCATGAGTTTTGTATATGGAATTTGGCTTTCTTTTGAGTTAGCAATGAACGGCCTTAATGGAATTGTTGGACTTATATTGGTCATTTTAAGTTACAACGCATCAATCTTTCCCTCTGTTTACAATAAGGAGTTTTATAGTTCACTCAGTATTGAATTAGGTACATTAATTAATGTGGCTTTCATGATCTTAAGTTTTTTTATGGCAATATTTGGCATTTTTAATGTCTATGTCGGAAGCTGGAATTGGCGTTACTTTTTTGGTTAGTAGTGACTCTTATTTATGCAAGTTAATTTGAATCCAAAGCCTCGCTAGTGCGGGGCTTTTTTTGTCTGGCTTACTTAAAGGGCCAAATGGCTGGAATCTGTGAACGAGTTTCGGCGAAATCAATTCAAGCGGAACCGCTGAAATGTCAGAACGGAAGTTTGATAGAAAGTCTTAATGGTGGTTATTCTTTTATAAAAAACCAAACTTGCTCTGGGCGATTTTGCATTTAATGGCGGAGGGACCGCTTGAATGACGGCGGCCTAAGCCATCTCACCAAATTTCATTTCAAGCACAACTTGCATGAGCCTAGCTCTATCCGAGTGAGTGTTGAAGTAGCTCTTAGGCGTTTTTGATTCCAGAATGGGGACGTTGGTATTAAGCCATTCTTCTCTGAGCATAGGATCATCGAACAGGTCGGCTATTTCTGCTTCTAGCGCTTCAAGTGTCACTGTCCTCTTCCCCTAAACTGAGACAGACTTAATTGGAGTTTTCTGCAATGATTAATGCAGGAGACGACTATGAAAAAATCACGCTACACAGAATCTCA
>NZ_JBAHZB010000211.1:0-1817 GCF_036697315.1 Alteromonas sp. 14N.309.X.WAT.G.H12 | reverse complement strand
ACCATCGAGATCAAGAAACAGTAATGACTGGATCCCCGCGGTAAACAGGCTTTCATTGAGTATCAGCTTTAGATAATTACGATTACCTACCCCAGTTAAGGGATCAGTAAAGGCCATCTCTTCCAGTTTTTGTTCTGCGCTATTTAAACCACTGAAATTGGAGATAGTAACAACAAATTGTTCGCGACCGTCCTTAAGTGGCATCTGAGAGACGGTGACAAAGGCTTCAAATCGGGTTCCATCGGCTAAATTGAGAGGCACTTTCTGTCGTTGAATTGCCGGCGGTTCTTGCATAATAAACGACGCAAACAGTGTTTTCCAAACGTTACTGTCTTGCAAACGGGTATGCTCAGTGGGGGGAAATGCTTGACCTAAAAAGTCCATAAACGCGGCGTTAGCGGCCAGGACTCGACACTGTTCATCGACAATGGCAACGCCTTCGGCTAGGTGCTCTACAATCACTTGGGAAAGTTGCAGCTTTTTGTGCTCACGGGGCTTTTCCGTTACATCCACAATGGCGCCCACTTTCACCACGCCATCAACAAGCTGAATATCACTGAAGATGACATCGAGCCATTCATTTTTATTGTCGTCCAGTAAAGGAATGGTTTTACGAAACGAGGTATTCGCGGTAATTTGTGATTCCACTTCCGCCCTATCGGCAGGATCAAATAAGGTCACAAACTGGGGATAAGGTATATCCGTAGCTGCGCCTAACCGGTGACGAAAACTTTCAACGCCGGAAAACACAAAATGGCTGCCGGTTTCATTTAAATTGGCAATGCCACAAAGGGCCGCCTCGGCAACCACTTTTAAGCGTTCTTCAGTGCCGCTCATGGACTCTTCCAAAGCAAAGCGTTTTAGCGCGGTTTCGCAACAAACTTTTATCGCTTTAGCGTCAAAGGGTTTGACGATATAACCATAAGGCGCCGTCTCCAACGCCCGCCCTAATGTGGCATCATCAGAAAACGACGTGGTATAAATCAAAGGAGTACGGTGTTGCTCACTGATTTTTTGGGCAGCAGCAATGCCACTGCCACCATCGGCAAGGTGGATATCCATCATGATAAGCTCAGGGGTTAGTTCTGCGGCCATGGCAACGGCCTGCTCTTCAGAACGGGCCAGCCCCACCACCTCTGCGCCCAGGTTTGTCAGCTCTCTGGCCAAATAGGTAGCAGCAATGGTGGTATCTTCCACCACCAGTACGCGTTTATTCTCCAATAAGTTCATGAGTACTTCCTATCGACCTGACAACATCACAGAATTGACACCAACGCGCGAGTAAGCTGGTTCTCTGCCACCGGCTTTGTTAATAACGGAACATCCTGCAATTCTGATGGTAAGACCAAATCTTCACCATATCCGCTAATAATTACAATGGGTACTTTTTGCATTTTTAATTTTTTAATCAATGCCAGAGTTGTTTCATGACCAAGGTGAACATCAAACAATGCCAGTGCCGGCAAGCGCTGATTTACTTTAATTTGTGCTTGCTCAATACTGCCGGCGATATCAACATGGCCAACGCCTAAATGGGTTAAGCGTTTTTGCAGATCAAGGGCAATAATCAGGCTATCTTCCACCACCAGCGCGTGTTCTGGCAACGTCCGCCCCTTCAATAAGGGAGCCGGTGTCACCGTTTCCGGCTCTGCGACGGTGGTTTCGTCGGTTATTAAGTGCTGTCTTGGAACAACAAACTCGCCCTTAACGCCATCGGCAGCAAACTCAATATCCACTTTGCCATTGAGCTCATGGGGCATGACGGTTTTAATTAATGTCATCCCAAAGCTTTCCCGCTTAGGCGGTGTCACCCCAGG
>NZ_JBAHZB010000210.1:0-1916 GCF_036697315.1 Alteromonas sp. 14N.309.X.WAT.G.H12 | reverse complement strand
GAGTGGTCAGAAGGCAGCCATATTACCGATCTTCCTGAAATGGTGTCTAAAGATGCCTTCCTGTTAACCGATTGGCGACCCGAGGACAAAACGTTTTGGGACACGAAAGGAAAGCGCATTGCAAAACGCAATTTGTGGATCTCTATTCCCAATCTGTTTTTAGCTTTCGCGGTTTGGTCAATTTGGAGCATTATGGTTGTTCAAATGCCCCATTTGGGTTTTACCTATAGTGCAAATCAGTTGTTTTGGTTGGCTGCATTACCGGCCTTATCTGGGGCCACATTACGCATTTTTTACGGCTTTATGATACCGGTTTTTGGAGGCCGTAGATGGACAGCATTGTCAACGGCGTCCTTGTTGGTTCCTTGCTTATGGATGGGTGTAGCACTTCAGAATATCGATACTTCTTATTTAGTGATGTTGATCCTTGCCTTGTTGTGCGGATTAGGCGGGGCAAACTTCTCATCTAGCATGGCCAATATCAGTTTCTTCTACCCTAAAGTCGAAAAGGGCGCTGCACTAGGACTCAATGCAGGATTAGGTAACCTCGGTGTGTCCGGCATGCAACTGATTGCCCCCTTAGTGATATCTTCAAGTGTATTTGGAAGCTGGGGAGGCGCTCCGTTACAAATGATAGGTGATGGGGGGGCGGTTACGTCGGTTTGGCTACAAAATGCAGCACTTATCTGGGTGCCTTTTATTGCCATTGGCGCCATCGTTGCTTGGTATGGCATGAATGATATTGCAGAAGCAAAATCATCCTTAAAAGAGCAGGCGGTGGTTTTTAAACGCTCACATACCTGGATCATGTGTTGGTTGTACTTAGGAACGTTTGGTAGCTTTATTGGCTTTTCAGCTGGGTTCCCATTGCTGAGCGGTTTGTTGTTCCCTGATGTTGATCCGGTGAAATATGCGTTTATTGGTCCATTGGCAGGGGCATTGACAAGACCTTTAGGTGGCATTTTAGCCGATAAGTTTGGTGGCGCACGGGTCACCCTTTGGAGCTTTGTTGCCATGGGCCTAGGTGTGGTGGGTGTGCTGTATTTCCTACCGGATGAAACCAGTAATTTTGCCGGTTTCTTTGCCATGTTTATTTTATTATTTAGTGCCACCGGTATTGGCAATGGTTCAACATTTAGAATGGTGCCTTTAATGTTCTTAACATTGCGTAGCCGGGTGCTAGGTAAGGGCCAAGAAAAGCAAGCCGAAATCGAAGGTAACCGTGAAAGTGCGGCGGTTCTGGGCTTTATCTCTGCCATTGCGGCATACGGTGGTTTCTTTATTCCTAAAGCTTATGGATCATCCATAGCGATGACAGGTTCCGTGCACATGGCACTGTATGGTTTTATTGTGTTTTACCTCACCTGCATTGCTATTACCTGGTGGTATTACGCTAGACCGAAAGCCATTGTTCCGTGCTGATTACACGGCCTTCTTCCTTTAATAAAGGCTGATTTTCCAGCCTTTATTCTCAATGTTCCAACAGCAATATTTTCTCCAACCGGCGTTATGCCGTGAACTCAGCTGCACAGTTAGAGGAGTCAACATGACTGATCATATTCCACAAGATATATCCCCTGAAAGAAAAGATTTACGCGAATATACTGACGAACTTAGACAAAAACACACCATTGTGAAGAACGTTTATGGTGAATGGGTTTTATTGAAACACGCCGATGTTATGGCCGCGGCTAAAGATGACACCCGTTTTTCAAATGCCGTATCTAACCACCTTCAAATTCCTAACGGTTTGGACGGGGAAACCCATACTCGCTATCGCAAAATCATTGAACGCTATCTTACTAAGGAGGCTTTAGCGCCCTATATTCCGGTTTTTACCCAGATTGCGGCCCAGTTGGTTTCTGAATTACCCAAACATGAAGTGATTGATGGGGTAAATGATATTGGTGCAGTGT
>NZ_JBAHZB010000020.1:0-48155 GCF_036697315.1 Alteromonas sp. 14N.309.X.WAT.G.H12 | reverse complement strand
CCACCAAACCTTCTGTTTGCACCGACTCTGGTAACCGGGTAGTTACCTGATCAATTTTGTTTTGTACCTGTACCTGGGCGTAATCAGCATCGGTTCCCTGTTCAAAGGTGACATTTACCGATGCGTCGCCATCTGATGTGCTACTTGAAGAAAAGTAAAGCAGTCCATCTAAACCGGTAAGTTGCTGTTCCAATATTTGAGTAACACTGTTTTCCACGGTTTGGGCATCTGCCCCGGTATAACTGGTGCTAATCTTAATTGTAGGAGGCGCGATACTCGGATACTGGGCAATGGGTAATGTTGCAATCGCCCCAATACCGGCAATCATAATAATGATAGAAATCACCCAGGCAAAAACGGGGCGATCAATAAAAAAGCGAGCCAGCATGCGTTACACTCCTGTCATGGCTGTTGAGTCAGCATTGACCTTGTCAACGTCATCATTGATAACAACCATTTCCCCTGAAGAATCCATTTCTACCTCAACGGGGTTCACCTGACTGTCCGGTCTAACTTTGCTACTCCCTTCCACCAGTAGTTTATCCTGAGCACTCAACCCACTGGCGATCAACCATTTGTTCCCAACGGTACTAATGGTTTTTACTACCCGTTTCTCTATGGTATTGGCATCGCTAATCACATAGGCATAAGCATCACCATTACTGCTATGATAAATACCTTGCTGAGGCACGAGGATGGCATTTTCGTCTACGCCTTCGTCCACCGAGGTACGCACAAACATGCCGGGCAATAACAATCCTTCAGGGTTGGGAAATTGTGCTCGTAGCGTCACCGCCCCGGTAGACGCGTCCACCGAGACTTCCTGCACTTTCAATTGCCCTTCATACCCATAATCACTGCCATCTTCCAGTTCAAGAGACACGGTTGTGGTTCCTTCTTGAATGGATTTGCTGCTTAACAATTGGCGTAATTGCAACCGCGCTTTGCTGCTTTTTGTCATATCCACATAAATAGGATCTAACTGACGGATAGTGGCAAGGGCGGTCTCTTGTTCCGCCGTGACCAACGCACCTTCTGTTATCGAAGAAATACCAATTCGCCCACTAATAGGTGCTTTGATTTTGGTAAATTCAAGATTAATTTTTGCAGTTTCAAGCGCGGCTTCATATTTGGCAATATCGGCCACGGCTTGAAGATAATCGGCGTGTGCATCATCCGCATCTTGTTGGGAAACACCTTCAATTTCCAGCAAAGAGGCATAGCGCTCGTCTTTTAGTCGCGCGGTTTCAACCAATGCTTTGGCGCTGGCAAGATCGGCCTTGGCTTCATTGTAAGCCGATGCATAGGTTGTCGGGTCAAGTTGATAGAGTACTTGCCCTTCTTTTACGCTATCTCCCTCGTTGAAGAGACGTTTTTTTACGATCCCCGAAACCTGAGGTCTCACCTCGGCACTTCGGGAGGCGACAACCCGTCCCTGCAATGTCGAATTCATTGTATGAACTGATGGCGTCACCGTAATATAAGAGACGGTCGGAACATAACCTGCCGGTGGTGCTCCGGCTTCTTCTTGCTGGCAACCAGCAAGCAAAGAGCCTATCATCAATAAACTACCAATATATCTGAAACACTTCATTTTTCGGATTTCCTTACTTTCGATCCGGACCTGGGACGTTGTGAGAGGAACAACTGAGCAAATATTATATCTACTGAACAAATGTCAGCACTGATGAATAGCAAGCATACTTAGGTAGGGGTTAAGACAAGGTTAAAGCTGAGACAATAAGCATAAAAAAACGGACTACTTGCGAGCCCGTTTTTTTGCTCAAAAATGAAAATACAACCAGAACCTTTATTCTTGGTCGGCAACCGGTGTTTTATAACGTTCAAACCAGGCTAAAATATTCCCGACTTTTTGAATAAGCCTTGAAGGGCGACTGGCGATGCCGTGAGAAGACCCCGGAACACGTACCAAAGCAGCATCCACACCTTGTAATTTTAACGCTTGATAAAATTGCTCTGACTCACTTATTGGGGTGCGATAGTCAGATTCACCGGTCAGAAGCATGGTGGGCGTGGTTACGTTGCCAACCAAAGAAAGGGGACTTCTTTTCCACAGTTTTTCAGCAATATTCCATGGCATGTCGGCCATCCAGTACTGGCTAAAATAGGGATACGCATCTGCCGTTAGCGCAAAACTTACCCAGTTAATCACGGGTTTGGCCACCACTGCGGCAGCAAACCGGTCTGTTTTACCCACAGACCACGCAGTTAAAACACCACCGCCTGAACCACCGGTTATAAACAAATTATCCGTATCCACATAACCTTTCGCAATAACCGTATCCACCGTATCCATCAGGTCGTTATAATCTTCTGAAGGGTAATTGTGATGGATCAGGTTGCCAAAATCTTCACCATAAGACGCACTACCTCTTGGGTTTGCCCACACCACCACATAACCGGCGGCAGCCATCAGCTGAATTTCCATGGAAAAATGGGGGCCATAAGCCGCATGGGGTCCACCGTGGATCTCAAGAATTAACGGATATTTTTTAGTGGCATCAAAATTAGGCGGCAAAGCAAGCCAGGCATCAATACTTCGATTATCAACACTGGAGGTGACCGCGAGATCCTCTACTTTTGCCAGTTCTTTATAACCCAAGGCATCATCATTAAGGTGGGTTAGCTGTGTGTCATCACCTCGCTTTTTATACAGCGCCAAGTCACCCGGCATGGTGCGACTTGCCAAAGTATAAACAATATCGCCATCATCGCTAACGGCAAAATCCCCGGAGGTGTAGGGCCGCCCAAAAGACTGTCCCCCTAACGTAATAGTTAATTTTTCCACATCGCCATCGAGATCCACCTTAGCCAGCTTGTTTTCCCCTTTATTCAAATAGGAAAACACCAAACCTTTGCTGTTGCCCTGCCAAACAAACTTACCGATTGCCCGGTTTAGTGAGGTAGTAAGCCGGGTCATTTTGCCGGAGGCGAGGCTCATCACCACAATATCACTATTTTGATACGATAAATGGCGATCATTGAGTTGGCTAAACGCCAGATACTTTCCATTTGGGCTTAACGTGGGACGGCTTTCAGGGCCTGCCATATCGGTCACTTGTACCATTTCACCGGAATCCACGTCGACCTTGTAAATGTCCGCAGCTAGCGGATTAAGTGCGTAATCTTCACTATGGGGGGAGGAGAAATAAATCCATTGATCATCAGCACTGAAACTCAGATGTCCACCGTTGGGAAATTTACCTTTGGTTAATTGCCGCGGGGTTCCCCCTTCCACCGGCAAAATATAAATCTGCTCATAACCTTCCCGTATATAACCGGCCCCATCGCTACGATATTCCACAGCATCAATATACTTTGCTGTTGGCGCCCATTTTGCCCCTTTAGGTTTTGCCGGCATATCAGTAAATAAAGGCGCTTGCTTGTGTTCAGTAAAGGCTGTAAAGGCTAAGGTTTTGCCATCATGGGACCAGGTAATATGGTCCGGTCTCTCATCAATATTTGTCAGCTGAGCGGACTGGCGGGAATCAAGGTAGTAAACAAATAACTGGCTACGCCCATCAACGGTTTGGGTATAGGCCAACATTTTACCGTTGGGGGAAAGCGTCACATTGCTCACACTGGCTTGTTGAGCAATAAATGGACGATGCTCACCGGTCTTTACATTAATCTGCCAAAGTTGACTATGACGTCCATCCGTCATGATATCCATGCTTTGACGACGATAAATTACCGTATCATCATCAATAAACTGGGGATTCGCCACAAACTCCAGATTAAACGTATCCTCGTAGGAGAGTACATTGCTGTCGCTGCCAAAAGCCGGTGACAGCACACTGGCAAAGATTGTCGCTGCCGCACACAATCCACGGCGTGTTGCAAAAGTAAGAGCCTTCATGACAGATCCTTTTCTTATTTTATGGTTATGAGTAAATTTGCAATCAATACAGCGGCTAGCCTGTAAAACACGGGTAGTAATGTGATGTTATCACAGCTGTTAGGGTTACTTTATACGTTTATTGTTAAATGACAAAAAACTAAAATAACATCAACGCACCCTTTTGGTGTGCGCAAATTTAGTGCAACCTAGTACACTCGTACCATTTTAGTGCTTAATTATTCGTCTTTTCGGTGGGTATTTCACCACTTTCAATCAATTGTAAAGCCATACTACAAATCATTTTTATGACTCCTTCACACATCTGGTTATAAGATTTTTTATAACCGATAAACATGGTATGACCTTCAATGGTTGAAGAAATAAACAAAGCAATTAGCCTACCCTGCTCTTCACTTAAATCCGGATTGATTTGCAACGCAATATCCTGATAGGTCCGACGATAGACTTCGTACATTTTTTGCATCAAACCATCAATGTATTGGTCATGATTTGACAATGACCAAATCTCCGGAAAAAAGACCGTCGTGTCTCGGGTCTGCAAATCCCGCGTCACAAACTCAATCACTTCAAATAAACAGGCTTTAGGTGAAGGTGCTTTATTTTTAATATCCTCAATCAAAAGTAAGTACTTACCTATGACATGATCAATCATGGCTGACACCAGCTCATCACGGGTAGCAAAATGATGCTGTAGATTACCCGGAGAAATGCCGACTTTCTTGGCAACCTTACGAATGGAAAAATTGTGATATCCCTCATCAATGAGCAATATTCTGGCCGCTTCTACGATTTGTTTTTGACGTTCTAATCCGGATTTATATGGCCCTCTTTTGGGCAAATTTTTTTTCTGCCGGTCAGGCGCGTTTGCAGGCAATGTTGAGATCCTTTTCGATTTATTTAACCGGGTTGATTATACGTCAAACCCTCCTCAGTAACATCCTCTCTGTAAACCAATATAGTTCACTTGTACTAATTTGGCCTAATAGTTGCTGAATCCCTAACAGGGCACAAAAAAAATCACAACTTGGAACAGAGGGAAAAAAATGAGGAAATGCAAAATAGCACTCGCACTTAGTTTAGGACTAAGCTGTGGACACACCGCCTTCGCTCAGCAAGTATTTGAAGAAATAAGTGTTGTGGCACAAAAACGTGAACAAAGTGTCCAGGACGTAGGTATTGCCATTACGGCTTTATCCGGCGATCAATTGGAAGCCTTGGGATTTGATAACGCCCAGCAGGTTACCGCCATGGCACCGGGCGTTCAAACCGTCCAACCTAACGGCGAAGCCAATTACTCGGTGGGGATACGAGGCGTCACCAATTCCGATTTCACCACCAACGTAGAAAGCCCCGTGGCCCTCTATGTGGACGAAGTCTATATCAGTCAAATGTCCGGTGCTGGATTCAGTTTATTTGACGTAGAGCGTGTGGAAATTTTGCGTGGCCCACAAGGCACCCTGTTTGGCCGAAATGCCACCGGCGGTCTGGTCCACTATATTTCAAGAAAACCATCCCAAGAGTTGGACGCCTACGCCAAGGTCACCATCGGTGATTACAATCAACGTAAATTTGAAGGGGCTTATGGTATTGGCTTAACCGACACACTCTCCACTCGCGTATCCGTTAATATCAATAAAGCGGATGGTTACATCACAAACCGCTATACCGGTGATAACCTTAACAATGCCAACGACAAAACCGCGCGGTTACAGTTTTTGTATGCGCCAAGCAGCGACTTCGAAGCCTTGTTAAATTTTCGCTACGGTGAGCAGGATATCGATACGGGATTTTTCGAAAACGTAAGCGCTATCCGAGCGGGTGAACTTACCCCTGACGAAATGAACCCGGTGTTAGAATATATTGATAACGACGGTGACGTTTATGCCGGAGATTATGATGATCCTGGCTTTAATAAACTTAAAACCAACGGCGCCACAGCCACACTGAATTGGCACATTACTGACGATTTAAAACTGGTCTCGATCTCTGATATTTCCAACGTACAACGTACCTATATCGAAGACAGTGATGCCTCCCCTGTTTCGTTTTTCAATTTTTTCCTCACCACCGATGCCAGACAGATTTCTCAAGAAATCCGCTTAGAAGGCAATGCCGGTGATTTGCTTTGGGTAACGGGTGCCTATTACCTCGACCTGGATATTGATGATTCCAACGGCGCCATTACCGAGCCTTTCATTGGCGGCGGCGGTACCACAGTAACCGGTAGCGAAGGCGGCTTATACAATCCGTATTCATCCAAACTCACCTCCACTTCGGTATTTGCTCAGATAGAATATCCATTAAGCGACGATCTCACCCTTATCGGTGGGCTACGTCTTATCCAGGACGAAAAAGAATTCGATTTTTCCGTCAACGCGGTGGAATTTCTTGATCCGGCATCTCAACCCGGTTTCGCTGATAGCGACAACATCGTACTGCAAGCAGAACTCGGTCAATATTCGGCAAGTCGAAAAGACACAGAGGTCGCCGGACGCTTACAACTAAACTGGTATCCCACCGAAGAGATACTGACCTATTTAAGTTGGAATCGAGGGGTGAAAGGTGGCGGCTACAATGCCCCTATTTTCCCGTTAACACTGCCAAATGATTATGACGATGCCACGCTCAGTTACGATCCGGAGCATTTAGACGCCTACGAATTTGGTATCAAAAGCGATGTGGGCGACTATGGCCGCCTAAACGCCGCCGTCTATTATTACGATTATGACAATTACCAGATCTTCAACATCATTGGTCTGGATACCATTACCATCAATTCACCGGAAGCCACCTCCCAAGGTTTTGAAGTGGAGTATCAAGGGCAAATCGGTGATAACTGGGATCTCTTACTTGGGGCAGCCTACAACGATGCCGAAGCCACCTTGGCCGATGGCTCAAAAACCGTGCCCGTGCAATCCCCCAAATGGAACTATAACGGCCTTGTTCGTTACAGCCTGCCAGTGGCGTCAGGTTACCTGGCTTTTCAAGGGGATTTTGTCTTTCGCGATGACGTGAGGTTTGCACTGTCCGATGCCGAAACACTTCAGCAAGAGGCCTACACCCTCTATAACGCCTCTATCACCTATACCTCCGGTGACGATACCTGGCAAATCAGCGCCTTTGTAGACAATCTCACAGACGAAGAATACATCGTCCAAGCCTTTGACTTGTCGAGCACTGATGTCTTCGGCATGACGGAACAATATTACGGCAAACCCCGATGGTGGGGCGTTTCCTTCAAATATTCATGGTTTTAAACAAACGGAGTGGCGTTTTTTAAATGCCATACATTCAAGTCACTTATTCAGGAATAATCAGATATGCGCAAAATACTGCTCAATGGGTTCACTGCCCTATTATTCGCTTGCTGTGCCCTGCCTGTCGTTGCAGAGCTAAAGCCAGAACCTATACCCTCGGTGGCAACACTGCCTGCCACCTATCCTGATTCGTGGATCTTTGCCCACGATGTTAATTTCAATTCCATGATCGCCGGCAAGGTCGCCATCATCGATGTAGCAGCAGACACTCAGGAGTTCAAAGGTTTTGTCGATGCCTCAATGATGGCTAACTTTGTGGCCTCAACGGTTAAGCCCCGTCTGTATGTGGCCGAGACGTTTTTCTCGCGCGGTACCAGTGGTACGCGTACAGATGTCATTTCGATTTACGATAAAACAACCCTTAAACGGGTAAAAGAAGTCATTTTACCGAAAAACAATCGCGCCCAGATTGTGGCCAGCAAACACATGCTAAAGCTGGTAGACAACGACAAGTATTTGCTGATTTTAGCGTTTACTCCCGCCGCATCGGTGATTGTGATGGATACCGACACTGGGGCCTTACTCAGTGAATTGCCCATTGCAGGCTGTAACCTGATCTATCCGGCAGGCACAAAAGGCTTTGCCTCCTTGTGCGGCAATGGGGGCATGAAAGCCGTCGCGTTTGATGATAACGGTCAGGAAACCACCCGCTACGATATCCCATCGTTTTTCAGCGTCGAAGACGACCCCCTGTTTGATAAACCGGCTTTTATTGGTACTACGGCCTATTTCCTGTCATACAAAAGCCGCGTTCAGCCCGTTGATTTATCCAACAATAAACCCGAAATTCTGCCGCCTTGGTCACTCGTCAGTGAAGAAGAAGCCGCGCAGAACTGGCGTCCGGGCGGTTGGCAACTGGTCACCTCCGATGGCGTAAACAAGCTCTATGTGATCATGCATAAAGATGGCTACAACGGCAGTCACAAGTTTGGCGGCGAAGAAGTCTGGGTTTTTGACACCCAAAGGAAAAAACGGGTTCAGCGGATTGCGTTAAAGAAAAATGCGTTTTCCATTGAAGTTACCCGTTCCAAGACCCCTTTGTTAGTGGTAACCAACACAGAAATGGGACTGGATATCTACAACACCGACGGTGAATATCAACGCTTTATCTCTGTTGGCGATGCCACCATGCCCATCGTTTTACATCAGGGGAAATAAGCTATGTTGACGGTCTTTCTACAGGTATTACAAATTGGGTTATTTGGCTTTTTCCTATCGCTGATATTGGCCAGTAGCGTACACAAGCTGAAAAACCCCGGCCGTTTTCGACAAGCGCTGGTGGCCTATGAATTGTTACCCGCACCGTTGGCCCTAACTTTCGCCAAATTTGTCCCTTTTATTGAGCTAGGCATTGTCATCGCCGCCCTTATCACCTTTGCCATTGCCACACCGGTGATAACGACGGCCTTGTTGGTCATGCTGTTCGCCACATACGGGGTATTTTTAGGCTATGCGGCACTAACCCAAAAATCATTGAATGACTGCGGCTGTTCACTCAATAACACCGAAGCCGGTGTTGCCCCGGCCAAATTGTTCGTTCGCAATACGATCCTCATAGCACTGGTGGCACTGTTCTACGCCTCATCGGCATCCTATGGGGACACCTTGGCGGTATGGATCACGGGTATCGTCTTTTCACTGATTCTTTTTATTACATACAGCAGCATCGACAGCTTGCTGGAAAACCAGGCTTTATTGAAAAACTTGAGGTTTCGACATGACTAATTTACTCATCGCTTCAAACATCATTTTATGGATCGCACTTGTAGTGTTGGCCATTATTGTCTTTGCACTGGTACGTCAAATTGGCGTGCTTTACGAGCGCGTTGCGCCTGCCGGTGCCCTGTCCATTAATAAGCAGCTAAAAGTCGGCGATGGGGCCCCCTCCATCGATGCCATCAACCTGATGAATAAACAAAAAATGCATATAGGCGGTAAACCGGAATCCGGCAAATGCCAGCTTCTGTTTTTTGTCTCTCCTACCTGTCCCATGTGTAAATCCCTTATTCCCATTGCGAAATCCATTTCACGGGAAGAGCAATCCTGGGTGGATCTGGTGTTTGCTACCGACGGCGCATCAGAAGAAATAGACAGTTTTATTAAGCGTCAGAAACTGGAAAAAGCCAATGTGGTAAACAGCGAATTGGTGGGCAAAGCCTTTGGTGTGGCAAAACTGCCTTATGCGGTACTGATTGACGAGAACGGAACCTTACAGGCCATGGGCATTGTGAATTCACGAGAACATATCGAAAGCTTGTTTAACGTAAAAGAAACCGGCTATGCCAGCTTGCAAGAATACATGCAGAAAAACTTTGCCTAAGGAGAAAAACCATGAAATTTCTAGATAAATTGATGGAGCGCGGCTCCCGCAAGGTGGCGCAAAACACCTCTCGAAGACATGTACTAACCAGCTTGTCGAAGCTCATGATCGGCGCCGCCGCCGTTCCCCTTCTACCGGTAGCAAGAGCATCGGAAGCCACCGGCGGATATCCCGGTGTGGGCAAGCAAGTATCCAGTTTAGACGGTGATCCGGGGGATCCTACAAGCTGTGATTACTGGCGCTACTGTGCCATTGATGGCTTTTTATGCTCCTGTTGTGGTGGAACGGCATCCTCCTGTCCGCCAGGAACAGAAATGTCGCCCATTACCTGGATCGGTACCTGCCGCAACCCTGCGGATGGCAAAGATTACATCATTTCCTACAATGACTGCTGCGGTAAAACGAGCTGTGGTCGCTGCTTATGTAACCGAAATGAAAACGACAAACCCGTCTATCGCCCTCAGTCGAATAACGATATTAACTGGTGTTTGGGCACCTCAAGTAGCGTTTACACCTGTTCCACCGGCGTTGTACTTGGAGTAGCAGTGGATGGATAAACGACGAACTTTACGGGCAACTGGGTTTTGCGCAGTTGCCAGCATGCTTGTCTTTTCTCATTTTGTTCGGGCCGAAGAACGGACCGGACAACAGATCTTTGCAACCTGCTCGGCTTGCCATCTGGCAACGGGCACCGGTATTCCCGGTGCCTTCCCTCCCCTAACAAAGCTGCCAGCGGTATATGCAAAGGAGGGAGGAAAAGACTATTTAATCAGCGTGGTTTTACAGGGATTAAATGGGCCTATAGAGTCTCAAGGCGCCGCCTACAACGGCTATATGCAGGCTTTTGGCAGTTCGCTAACGGATAACGAAATCGCCTCGGTGTTAACCTATGTCCTTAATGAAATCGCCTCGCCGCCGGCACCACAAGGCACTGACATTTCTGCCAAAGACGTCTCGCTGATCCGCGAGAAGATTGCCAATAGCCAATGGCAAAGCAGTCATGAATTAAGAAACGCACTGGCCACGCCCTAACCGTTGTCCGGAGATCTACGATGTCACTTTATTCATTATTATGTTTAAGCACGGTAGGGATAGCGCTTATGGTGTGCCCCCCTGCGGCAACCGCAGCTGGCTTAACGAAAGCGCAAACGGATTACATGCTGCAATGTCAGGGCTGTCATCAAGCTAATGGCACCGGTATGGCACCGCAAACGCCGAATTTTCACGAATACGGCAACGACTTTATGCATATGCCAGAAGGTCGTCAGTACTGGATCAGTGTGCCTGGCGCGGCAAATTCACCTTTGACCGACGGTGAATTAGCCAATGTCCTAAATTATATTGCCACGGACATTGTAAAGGTGAAAAACCACACCTTGTTTACCGCCGATGAAGTTCAGGCCCACAGAGGCAAGAAAATGACCAACGTGTATGCCGTTCGTCGTCAGTTGGCGGCGAAATTAGCCACTCACCCATCGCCCTAATGTAAAACGGTTTTTCACCCTGTATAAAAACAGGGTGAAGCCGTTCTCTTTATACACTTCCCACTGTACTTTTAAAGCGGCGCAAGGCAATAACGTAGAAAACCCCACCGATAACCATCAGCGCCAGTAACTGGGGATAAATAATCGTAATGTCTGCGGCACGATAGAGGATCCCTTGGGATGCCATTACAAAATGGGTATTGGGCGCAAGCAACATTATATATTGAATGAATTCCGGCATGCTTTCCCGAGGCGTGATACCGCCACTGAGTAGTTGTAACGGCAAAAGCACTAAGATCAGTAACAAGCCAAATTGCGGCATGGAACGGGCAATGGTGGCCATGAAAATCCCCATACTGCTCACTGCAAACAATTGTAATATCACCGCCAACATAAACAGAGAAACATCCCCATTAATCGGTACCCCAAGGGCATACTCGATAATACCGTATACCGACATCAAGGTGGCACACCACACCACCAGAATAGTCGCGATGATTTTTGACAACATAATATCGCCATTTGACACGGGCATGGCCAACAGGTGTTCCACCGTGCCTCGCTCTTTTTCCCGGATAAGGGCGGCACCGGATAAAATAATGGCAATTAAGGTCACTGAATTAATCAATTCCATCACCGAGCCAAACCAAAAACTCTCTAACGCCGGATTAAAGCGAGCGCGCATAACAAGATCCACCGGATACGTGGTATCCGTCTTATAACCTGCAACAAAGGCCGCCACCTCTTCATTGAGAATTTCGGTTATATAACCGTTACCGGTGAAAGCCTGACTGATCCGTGTGGCATCCACATTCACTTGGACGTCGGGCACGCTCCCTTTCATCACCCATTTTTCAAAATCAGGGGGAATGGTAACCACAAAGGTGTAAGTCCCGGTATCTAAAACCTCATTGACCTCTTGATCGCTAATCACCTTAGGCGTTAAAAAATAAGGCGGCATAAAGGCGTCGATAACACGTTTAGACAACTGGGAATGATCATGATCCACAAAAGCAATGGGCGCATTGTGAAGGGATTCAGGCACTGCGGTGGCGGCGGTGTAAATATTCACACTGAACACATAAGCGATAAGAACCAGCATTATCGGGTCTCGCCACAGACTCCACAACTCTTTAACCGACAGGTGCACCACATTGGATAATCGCATCGCTTAGCGCTCCTGTTTTCTTAACATGACCACAGTTAACCCTATGGTTATGGGGATGGAAGCGGCAATGGCATACACAGTAAAATCCAAGGTTTCAAAGCCCAGTCCTTTACTGAAAATGCCGCGACAAGCCAATAAGAAATAACTCACAGGATGCAGTTCACCAATGAGTTTCCCCGCCCCTTCAAGGGCGGAAACCGGTGTGATCATGCCGGCAAATTGTACCGCCGGAACCATGGTGCCTATGGTAGTCAGCAAAATGGCGGCAATTTGGCTATTGGTAAAAACCGAGGCAAACAAACCAAAGCTGGTGGAAAAGGTCACAAACAATAAGCCGATGATCCCAAGGGCGAGCAGGTCGCCTTTCAACGGCACATCAAACAGCGCCACTGCCATCACAATCAGTAAAATAAAGCTGACAAAAGAAGTCGCGATATAGGGCAGTTGTTTACCCACTAAAAACTCAATTTTGCGTACCGGCGTCACATACAAATTAATAATAGAGCCCATTTCCTTTTCTCTAACCACGGCCAGCGAGGTAAGCAACGCCGGAATCATTAGAAGTAACATGGGGATCACCGCAGGCGCGATGGCCACTAAACTGCGAATATCCGGGTTATACAGGTAACGGGATTGCACATCGATATAGGAGGTACTGCTGACGGTACTGGCTTGAGCGGCTTGTTCTAATAGCCAGGTCACATGGATCCCTTCCACATAGCCTTCGATGGTTTCGGCCCGGGAAGGCATGGAACCATCAATCCAGGCGGCAATTTCAACGTCTTCCCCTTTATGCAGCTTTTGCCCAAAATCAGGAGGAATTTCAATGGCAAGAGACAACTCTCCACTTCTCATCCGTTTATCCATTTCGGCGTAGCTGGTGATGGCCGGTTGTGTCACAAAATACCGGGAGCCGGCCAAACTATTGACATAATTTTCACTGATAGCGGATTTATCTCTATCAAACACCGCGTACTGTAAGTCTTCCACATCCATGGTGATGCCATAGCCAATCACCACCATCAGCACCATACTGCCAAGAAACGCCATGGTCAGCCTGATGGGATCCCGCATCAACTCTAAACTTTCCCGGATCCCATAACTGAGTAAACGTCGCCAGGAAAACCCTTGGTGGGCAGACATCCCAGCCTTATCGTGGCGTTGTTCTGATATGGCCATGGCCTCTGTTGTCCCAAGTTGCGCATTTACCTCGTTGTCATCCTCAGGTTGCGCATCTTCCAAATAGGCGATAAATGCCTCTTCCAGGGTGGAAGTTTGTCGTTTGGCGATGATCCGCGCCGGCGAATCAGTTACCAGGACTTTGCCCGCATGCATAAGTGAAATACGATCACAGCGTGCCGCTTCATTCATAAAATGGGTGGAAATAAAGATAGTTACGCCGTCATTGCGGGCCAGCGCAATCAATAAGCGCCAAAAGTTATCCCGCGCCACCGGATCCACGCCAGAGGTAGGTTCATCGAGGATCAGCACTTCCGGCTTATGTACCATGGCCACAGCTAAAGATAAGCGTTGCCGCAGGCCAAGGGGTAACGAAGCGGGTAAGGCATCTTGGTGTTCAGTTAACGCAAACCGCGTCAGCATTTCCTCTACTCGGGCGGCCCGTTCCTGGGTTGGCACATTGAACAAACGGGCATGCAACACCAGATTTTGTAACACCGTTAGTTCGTTGTATAAGGAAAAACTCTGCGACATGTAGCCCACTCGGTAACGGGTAGCAATATCCGTAGGATCTAACGCTTTCCCTAATAGCCAGACCTCCCCTTCGGTTTGTGGCAATAATCCGGTGAGCATTTTCATGGTGGTAGACTTACCGCAGCCGTTTGAGCCTAAAAAGCCAAAGATTTCCCCTTTGCGAATGGTAAAGCTGACATTATCCACGGCGGTAAAGTCACCAAACTTCATGGTCAGCCCTTTTGCCTCTATGGCGATGGGTAGTGAATCCTCTGCTGCGATGGGGATAATAGCCACCTTGCCGTGCTGCTCTTGTATCCTCTGGGGCAACAAGGCAATAAAGGCAGCTTCCAAATTGTCTGTATGGGTTTGTGTCATTAACTCCTGTGGTGACCCCGTTGCCAGGATCTTGCCATCGTTCATGGCGAAAAGATGCTCAAACTGCTCCGCCTCATCCATATACGCGGTGGCCACCAATACCGTAATGTTTGGCTGGCCCCGGCGAATATCCGCAATAAGCCGCCAAAACTGACTGCGAGCCAGGGGATCAACCCCAGTGGTGGGTTCATCTAAGATCAGCAACTTGGGATCGTGAATAAGGGCACAGCAAAGCCCCAATTTTTGTTTCATCCCTCCCGACAACTTACCCGCTGGCCGTGATAAAAAGGGATATAAACCGGTACGCCGGGTAAGGGTATCAATACGTTGACGCCGCTCTTTGGCGCCATGACCAAAAAGCTTGGCAAAAAACTGTAAGTTTTCCTCCACCGACAACGTGGGGTAAAGATTTTTTCCCAACCCTTGGGGCATGTAGGCGATATCAGTACAAATCTGTCGACGATGTTTAGCTTGACGCATATCACCGCCGAGCACCTCCAACTCACCATCCTGCAGCGCCCGCTCTCCGGCGATCAAGGACAAAAGCGTCGACTTTCCAACACCGTCAGGTCCGATAAAGCCCACGGTTTTCCCTTCTACAATGCGCAAACTCACATCGCTAAGGGCAACGTTTTTTTTGTAGCGAACCGTCAGTCCGCGGCAAATTACCCTGTCGGTCATTGAGCTACTCGCTCTGGCACGTCGTCAGGCCATTGGGCATTGTCATCCAATTTCACCCAGACCACGCCGGGTAACCCTGTTTTCACTTTCTCGATGTATTTGGTCAATAACGCCTGTGGAATTTGCGCCTTTACCCGAAACATCAGCTTTTCCCGCTCACTTTGGGTCTCCACAGAACGGGGCGTAAACTGGGCAACATCCGCCACATAAGAAATATGAGCCGGAATGGCGATATCCGGCACGGCATCCAGCACAATACGTGCCTCAGAACCGATTGCCAGCCTCCCGGCCTGGGTTGCCGGTAAAAAGAAGGTCATATAGACATTGGTTAAATCAACCAGACTCAGCACGCGTCCTCCCGCGGCCACCACTTCGCCGGGCTCCACAACCCGATACTGAATGCGTCCGTCACGAGGCGCTATAAGCACCATGTCTTGCATCTCAGAATTAATCTGGGCGATGGCCGCCTCCGCCGCCGCCACTGCCGCTTGTGAAGATAAATATTGCGCTTTAGCCGCTTCGATAGTGGCATCGGCAGCGGATAACCGAGCCGCGGCTGCATTCACCGCCGCTTTCGCACTTTCCACATTGGTTTCGTTGTCCTCAGCCAACTGACGCGACACGGCCCCGGTTTTTGATAATTCGTTGGTGCGCCTTGCATGGGCCTGTGCCGCATTTAATTCCGCTTCGCTTTGCAGTAATGCGGCTTCCAACGCCACCTTTTCACTTTCTCGTTGGGCCACTGCCATATTGGCCGCCGCCACCGCGCTTTGTGCCTGCTGCAACTGAGCCTTAGCTTGCGCTAACTGCCCTTCAATTGTGGTAGTATCCAGTTTGGCAACCTTGGTGCCTGCCGTTACCTGTTCTCCCTCAGACACATAAATGGCTTCCACCCGACCTGCCACTTTGGCAGCAATTCCAATTTCAATCGCTTCGATACGACCATTGCTTGATGCCACATCTTGAGTGTCTGACGTTTGGAAAAAATTGAAATAGGTGAGGACAATAACCACAATTAGCAGAGCAAGTATAATATAGGGCGTCTTTTTCACGGTGAATATCCTTAAATTCGGTGAAAATCTGACAGGTCGTTGCACAATTGCTGACAGCAAAATGAACTACTACGTTGGGCACGAGATCAGATGAGTTAGAAGAAAGTATAACGAGGCAAGATGAGATCAGCTTTGCGCTGCATCAACGAAATACACAAATAGGGTCATACCGGACAAGGTAAAATAATTCACAAAAAAGCGATCCTATATGGGCAAATTTCCTTTTAAACAAAACGCGATTTGAATAAGTGAAGCCATAAAATGAATAGATTAACACCAGTTTTTAAGTGTCAGCAGAGTATCCGCTATGTACTTATTGGCCTCATCACGCTGTTTATTATCAGCGGCTGTGCCAGTCACAACACACAAATCGAAATAGATCCCAAGCAAGATTTTGCTCAGCTTCATACTTTTTATGTGCACCCACCCCTTAACAGTATAAATCCACAAATCGAAAATCAGCTTATTATCGCCATCGCCGACATCTTGCAGCAAAAAGGCTATGTGTTAGCGGCGCAGGATATTGCCGACATGCAAGTGGGATTTCAGCCTTCCACCTCCAGCAAAGAAAACAGTACGCGCTTAAATCTAGGACTGGGAACTGGCGTATTTGGCCGTTCCGGCGGCATTTCATTAGGCAGTATTTTTAGCATTCCTGTGGGTGAACAGGTCACGGACTATCAAGCATTGCAAATTGATGTGGTCACCGGCAATACCTTTATTTACAGTGCCGCAGGCAGCGCCAAATTATCCTCCCGTGACGCCATTACCGTGCAAAATAGCCTCAATGAACTTATCAGACAATTACTGGCAGATTTTCCCGAGTCGGAAACACAGCCGTAGTGTTTCTGCAGCAAAATAACGGGCGGCGAGGGGAAAAATCGGTAAGACCAAAAAATACAATGTCACAGTGAAAAAAAATTGATAGACTCGCCGCCACTGTGATGGGGTTTCGGACATTGAAAAAATGACGAATTAAATGGGAATCTGGTGTCAATCCAGAACTGTACCCGCAACTGTATTTGCCAACGCACGTCGCTATTGGGCAAGAGTCAGACACCAGCCGCATCACACAGAACTTTTAACTTCGTGCGGGAAAACACGAAGAACGTGTACCCCTGCTAAATTGCGATGCAAAAAGGTATACCTTCTTTAACCAGAGCCCGTTGCTCTGTTGTTTCCCCGCCTCATAAAGAATGAGTGCGGTATCCATACCATGTCAACCGGACTGGCCGTTAACGCCATAAGCCTGAAAATCAATCATGTCGCTATTTTGCGCGATATTTCTATTCACTTTCCTGTGGGAAAGTTCTACGGCGTATTGGGCCCCAATGGTGCCGGTAAAACCAGCTTATTAAAGTGTATTTCCGGTCAGCAATTCGGTGATGGCGAGATCCGCTGGCAAGGGCGCAAGCTAACAGAGTATTCGCCACAACAACTCGCCCAACAAATTGCGGTGGTCAATCAGGTAAACGATACGGTTTTTGCCCTCACCACACAACAAGTGGTTACCATGGGGCTGCTTCCCCACAAAAGCCTTTTATCCCGTTATACCGATGCCGACAAAGCACGGGTGAATCAAGCGCTCAAAGATGTGGGGTTAGCGGATAAAAGCCATCAGCACTTCAGTGCACTCTCTGGGGGTGAACAGCAACGATGCCTGATTGCCCGCGCCTTGGTGCAGGGCGCCCCCCTGCTCATTCTTGATGAGCCCGTGAATCACCTGGATGTGTATTATCAACACCAGATCCTGCATTTGCTCCATCAACTGTGCACCAAGCAAAATAAAACCGTTATTGTCAGTTTGCATGATCTTAATCTGGCGGCGGCGTATTGCGATCACGTCACCTTGTTAGATCACGGCGCTTGTTTAGCCCACGGCAGTCCCCGTGAGGTATTTCGTCCCAACCTGCTTAGCGCCACCTTTAAATTACCCTGCCAAGTGCACGCATCAGCGCAAGAGCGGGCTATTCGTATTGAGTTTATTCCCCCGATGGGCGAATACCCAGATCAACAAAACGGTGAGCAAGCATGAACAAGAAGTGGATGTTATTAATTGTTCTGTCTGTCTGTGCGCCCCTGTGTTCGGTCTTTTTTGGTGCTGCCAGTCTCACCAATGACACCTTATACCATTGTGTGGTTGCCCAGTGTAGCGATCCCATCGACAGCGCCATTTTGTGGGATATTCGCTTACCCCGCATCATTGTCGGCTTTCTTGTGGGCGCAGGCTTGTCAGTGGCCGGTGCCACGTTACAAAATGTCACCCGCAATGGGCTGGCCGATCCTTACTTGTTCGGCGTTGTTGCCGGCGCCGGTCTCGGTGCCAGCGTCGCCACCTTGTTTTTTAATAGCCAGTTAGGCCTAAGTTGGGGATTACCCACGGCGTTTTATAATATGGCACTACCAGGCTCTGCACTGATTGGGGCCATTTTCGCGGTACTACTGGTGCAATTACTGTCCCATACCACCTTTGGCCGGCGCATGGAGCATATGCTGCTAGCCGGCGTAGCCGTGTCTTTTATGTTAAGTGCCTTAAGTCAGTTTTTCCTTTTTGTTGGCGATCCCTTTGCCGCAAATCAGGTGGTATTTTGGTTAATGGGTAGCCTTGCCCGTGTCGAAGCCTGGTATGCCGGTGTCATGTTCGTCATTGTACTTGTAAGTATTTTCATCCTATACCTGTATGGCCCCCAATTAGATGCCTTACTGCTAGGTGACGACAATGCCAAAACCTTGGGCGTAAACGTGACCCGTATGCGGGTGCTAAGTTTATTGATATGCGCGGTACTCACTGCCGCCATTGTTGCCTATTGCGGCGGTATTGGTTTTGTCGGCTTGATGATCCCCCATATTATTCGTCACTGGTTGGGGGTAACCAGTCGTATTCTGTTTTTAGGCAGTGCATTGTTAGGCGGTTGTTTTATGGTTTGGGTGGATGTATTTGCCCGCGCCGCCTTTGATGGGAGAGAGATCCCCATCGGCATTATTACCTCTGCCATTGGCAGTGTATTTTTCTTGCTTGCCATGCGCCAGCGTCAACCCTGACAGGTGAAAAGTATGTCGTTATTTAATCCAGATTACTGGTCTATTTCTGGCCTTGACCTTGAGGCTGTTGCGACCATTCAAAACCATATCGATAACAAAACTAAACCAGTGGGCGCATTGGGGCAGTTAGAAGCGCTGGCAAAACAAATCGCGCTTAGCCAATGGCAAGGTGATATTCACCCCCTCACCCTACGCAATCCCACACTCATTGTTTTTGCCGCCGATCATGGGATTGCCAGACACAATATCAGCATTGCCCCACAAGCGGTAACACGACAAATGGTAGAAAATTTTCTTGCCGGTGGTGCGGCTATCAATTGCTTTTGTCAGGCAAACCACATTCATCTTAAAGTGGTGGATACAGGCATACTCACGCCCATCGAAAGGGCTCACCCGGCTTATATCAATAAACGTCTTGGTCCGGGTAGCGAGGATATTTCCGTGGCACCGGCCATGACCCCACAACAAAGTGAAGATGCCCTTTTGTACGGTGCCCAGATAGCACAGCAACAAATCGATACCGGCGCGGATGTTATTGGCTTTGGTGAAATGGGAATTGGCAACACCAGTATGGCGTCTGCCCTTGTTAGTACACTGACCGGACAACCGGTCAACAAATTGGTGGGCACCGGCACAGGGATTAATGCTAAACAGCTAGCGTTAAAGTATGCCTTGCTGCAAAAAGCCCTTGCCCGGATAGAAAACCATTGTCAGTCGTTGCCCTTACCACCGGCTCTTGCCCTACAGCAAGCCGGCGGGTTTGACGTTGGCCAAATTGCCGGTGCAATGCTGGCTACCGCCAAAGCCAGAAAACTCATTTTAGTGGATGGCTTTATTGTCAGTGCTGCCGCCTTGTTGGCCACAAAAATATGCCCGGCAGTGCGGGATTATATGATCTTCTGTCATCAGTCGGCAGAACACGGCCACAAACTAATATTACAGCAGTTAAATGCCACTCCCCTACTGGATATTGGTTTACGTTTAGGTGAAGGCACAGGCGCTGCAGTCGCGTTTCCACTATTGACTGCGGCAACGGCGTTTTACAACCACATGGCCACCTTTGAAAGCGCCCGCGTGGTTCTGTAATGATTCAGCCAATTAAAGACGCCCTTTATCACCTTGTATCACGCTTTTTATTGGCAGTGAGCTTTTTCACCCGCCTGCCCGTAGGACGCTTTGTAACCTACACTGACGAACGCATGCATGAAGCAGGCAGTTTGTTTCCTTGGGTTGGCTGGCTACTGGCGCTGATATTATGTGCAGCCTATAGTGTATTGTCGTCGGTTTTTGAGCCTGCCATTGGGGTCTTTATTATCATGGCATTGAGTGTATTGCTCACCGGCGCCTTTCACGAAGACGGCCTTGCTGATACTGCCGATGCCTTTGGTGGCGGCCAAGATAGCCAGCATAAGCTAGTAATTATGAAAGACAGTCGTTTAGGCACCTATGGCGTCTGTGCTCTTACCGGCGCCTTAGTGGGAAAATGGCTTTTACTGACCCTGCTAGCCCAGCAGGCCTATCTAGTACCGGCTTTATGCTTGGCCTATCCTTTATCTCGGGCAATGGCCCTCAGTCATATTCAGGATCTTCCCTACGCCGTGGATACGACAAGTGGCAAAGCCAGTAAAAGCATGCCCTTTAGCCAGCCATTTAACACCGCGACCCTCGTGTTCATGCTCGCTAGCGGTGCCCTGATGTTAGTGATCTTACCCTGGCAACTTGGCCTGATGATTGTCATTGGCTCAGCCGCGTTGCGCCTGATACTTAAACAACGGATGCACAAACATATTCAAGGGTTTACCGGCGACACCCTGGGCGCAGCCCAGCAACTTCAGGAACTGTTAATTTATTTTCTTTTCATTGCTTATTTGGGGCCAACATCATGATCCATTTTATTATTGGTGGTGCCCGTTCCGGCAAATCACGGTTTGCCCAACAAACCGTTACCGAGTTGGCGCAATCTGGGGATCAGGATATCTACTACATCGCCACCGCCACGGTGACTGATACCCAGATGGAAAAGCGCATACAACGCCATCAGCAAGATCGCCCTTGCCACTGGAAGTTAGTTGAAGCCCCTTACACATTACCCCAAGCCATTGCTGATATTCCGGATCAGGATCTCATCTTGGTGGACTGTTTAACATTGTGGCTAAATAACCTGCTGTTTAAGCAACCCGAACAGCAATTTGAAGATATATTTACCCAATTAACAGACGTGCTTAGCGCCCGTAAAGGCACCACAATACTGGTGGCCAATGAGGTGGGATTAGGCATCATTCCCATGGGAGAAATAAGCCGTCAGTTTGTGGATCAGGCCGGTTGGCTGAATCAGGCCATAGGCGCAATTGCCCACAAGGTGACCTTTGTGGCCGCAGGTCTACCCTTAACGCTCAAGGCATCCTCGTCCTTATGAGCCGAATCATTGACTTACTTCGCCATGGCAGCGTTCAGGGGAAACCGGCGTTATACGGGCGAACCGATGTGCCGCTAAGCCCAACAGGACACAGCCAAATGCTGTCTCATCTGGCGGCCTTGCGCACGGTGGATAAAATTATCAGCTCACCACTGACACGCTGTTTATCAGGTGCCCAGGCCATCAGCCAGCAGGTGAGTGCGCCGATAACCACCTTATCTTCATTGCAAGAATGTGATTTTGGCGACGTTGACGGCGTGCCTTTTGACGCTTTACGCTCACAATGGCCAAAGTTAGAGGCATTTTGGCAACAACCGGCCAAGGCCACCTTGCCACAAGCTGAAACCTTGAACGCCTTTCATCACCGTGTGCTTAGCGGTTGGCAGCAAATGCTCAAACACGATGCTAGGCACCTGTTGGTGGTTAGTCACGGCGGTGTTATTCGCCAAATTCTAGCCCACCTGCTTGGTATCAATTGGACGCAGCCTGCCCTCTATCAGCAACTTGCTATTGGCTATGCCAGTCTTACCCGTATTACCATTGACGATCACCCGAGTGCCCTCCCCGTTATTCGATATATAGGGCTAGAAGGTCATGAGGATACCATTGATGACGCATAAAACTTCGTGTTCGACTCTGATGGTTCAGGGGACATCTTCTGATGCAGGAAAGAGCATGCTTGTGGCTGCATTATGCCGATGCCTCTATCACCGCAAAATACGTGTTACCCCGTTTAAACCACAAAATATGGCACTAAACAGTGCGGTCACTGAAGACGGCGGGGAAATAGGTCGCGCCCAGGCCGTACAAGCCTATGCCGCTCATATACCGCCCCACACGGATATGAACCCTATCTTACTAAAGCCCAACAGTGATACCGGCGCTCAGGTTATCGTCCACGGCAAAAGCATCGGCAACATGCATGCGACTCCTTATCATCAGTATAAGTCGGTGGCCATGGAGGCCGTTTTACAGTCTTATCAGCGATTAAGTCAGTCCTTCGATGCCATTATCGTAGAAGGCGCAGGCAGCCCGGCGGAAATTAACCTGCGCGATAGAGATATTGCCAACATGGGGTTCGCCGAAGCCGTGGATTGCCCGGTGATCTTAGTTGCAGATATTGATCGGGGCGGCGTATTTGCCCAATTGGTTGGAACATTGGCATTGTTATCTGAGTCCGAGCAAGAGCGTGTGGTGGGGTTTGTTATTAACAAATTTCGTGGCGATATTACCTTGCTAACCCCGGGCATCGAATGGCTGGAAAACAAAACGGGGAAACCCGTCTTAGGCGTACTGCCCTATTTGCACAACCTTCAACTGGCCGCAGAAGATGCCATTTGCGCCACGCAGAATGTCAACCGGCAGGAAAAACACATCAAGGTGGTCGTCCCCATATTCAGCCGCATCAGCAACCATACTGACTTTGATATGTTACGTACCCACCCGCAGATTGATCTCATCTTTGTTGCCCAAGACACGCCCTTGCCCCCCTGCGATCTCATTATTTTACCGGGTAGCAAAAATGTACGTGCCGATCTTCAGTTACTCGCACAAACCGGCTGGAAAACGGATCTTCAACGTCATCTACGTTATGGCGGAAAGGTGTTAGGGATCTGTGGCGGCTATCAGATGTTGGGTGATGAGATCCACGATCCAAACGGCGTGGAAAGTCACCCGGGATCAAGCCAAGGTTTAGGTTATTTACCCATCGAAACCACCTTAACCAAAACCAAACAACTGACCAATGATAAGGGTAAACTGTGCCTCGATGGCGCAAAGGACATTCCCGTATCCGGCTATCAAATTCACGCTGGCGTTAGCACGGTGACATCAAGTGCCTCGGCGCGTCCCTTTTGCCAGTTAAGCGATGGCACTTTTGATGGCAGTGTAAGCCTTGATAACCAAGTGGCAGGCACCTATTTGCACGGTATTTTTGATAACGCCCAAACCCTTAGTCATATTTTACGCTGGTGCGGCATCGATCCTCACCCGGTGGCCGATTATCACCAGCAACAAGAGCAAGAAATTATCCGCCTTGCGGATATGTGTGAACAACACCTTAACTGGCAAAAAATAATGTCCTTCCTTAGCCCAATTTCAGCACCCTAATTATGGAGCAATCATGAGCGAACACGATAAGCAAAAACACAAACAACGGATGGAAGCGCAAAAAGCCCGTATTGACGAGCGCGTGGCACAAGCCCAAGAAGAACGAGGGATCATTATTGTGCTCACCGGTAACGGAAAAGGCAAATCTACGTCTGGATTTGGCACCGTCACCCGCGCCGTTGGTCATGGTTTACGCTGCGCCGTGGTGCAATTTGTGAAAGGCACCTGGCCTTGTGGAGAGCGGGATCTGCTCCTTCAGCACCATGTTCCTTTTCATGTTATGGGAACGGGTTTTACCTGGGAAACCCAAGATAAAGACACCGACATAAAAGCGGCCACGAAAGCATGGGCACAAGCAAAGGAATGGCTCGCCGATCCTAATTTGGATTTGGTGATGCTCGATGAAATCACCTATATGCTCAGCTATAAATATCTGGATGTGGATGAGGTTGTCCAAGCACTAAAAAACCGCCCCAGAAACCAAAGTGTAATCATTACCGGTCGCGCCTGTCACCGGGCGGTAATTGATATTGCCGACACAGTTAGTGAAGTCCGCCCGCAAAAACATGCCTTCGAAGCCGGCATTAAAGCCCAAAAAGGAATCGACTGGTGAGCCGAGTATACCGTTTAACCTTCGCCCTTGTTGCCGCCTTATGTTGTTCATTCTCACAGGCCCAAGACATCCCAGACGAGGATAAACAACGGCGACGACTGGTGGTGTTGGCTCCCCATTTGGTGGAATCCATGTTTGCCATTGGTGCTGGGGATCAGATTGTGGCAACCACGGCACATTCCGATTATCCGGAACAAGCCAAATCCATCCCCCAAATTGGCAACTATGCCCGCTTGCAAATAGAGAAGATCCTGCAATTACGCCCAGACATTGTGGTGGCCTGGCGAACGGGGAATCCTGCCGATGATCTTTTGCGACTTGAAAAGTACAATATGCCGGTGGTGTACACCCAGCCCACAGAATTAAACGATGTGGCAAACGAAATTATATTGCTTGGTGAACTTACCGGCCGGGAAGACAAAGCCCAAACCGTGGCAAATGCTTATCTTACCCGCCTGCGCCAAATAGAAGATCAATACCAGCATAAGCCACCGGTGACCGTGTTTTACGAGTTATGGTCCCGCCCCCTTCGAACCGTTGCCGGTAACTCCTGGCTACAACAGCAAATCAGCGCGTGCGGGGGCCGCAATATCTATGTCGATATGCAAGAAGATTACCCCCAGGTAAGTTTAGAAGATGTACTGGCTAAGCAACCCCAGGTGATTATTCAGCCCTCCAAACACGGTCAAAGCCAGCCTGATGCCGTGAAATGGCAAACCTGGCCGCAAATCCCGGCGGTAAACAATCATTTTATTCTCCATCCGAATGCAGACAAAGTACACCGCATGACCACACGCATGCTCGATGAGCTGGAAAAAATGTGTCAGGACATTGATCAAGCTCGACAGTTTTATCAGACCGCACAGTAACCAATAGAGAAACGAGAGTCCTATCTTGACCGAACTTTTGTCAACTGGCGGTATTTTGTTAACCGCGTTACTCCTCGATAGATGGCTAGGTGAACCGGTACGATTTCACCCACTTATCGGCTTTGGTCATATGGCGAATGGGCTGGAAGAAACACTCAATGTCAGTGATCTGTCACCGGGGTATGGCAAGCTTGCCGGTGTAGTTGCCCTGTTATGTCTTGTGCTCCCCATTGTGGGCCTGTTGTTTTTCATTCTTCACCTTGTTGAACTGCCCTTTTACATATCTTATCTTGTTGATAGCGTTATTTTGTATTTGGCCATCGGTCAACGAAGCCTGTATGAACACACCGCGCCCATCGCCCACGCGTTAGGGCAAAACGCTATTGACTTAGCCCGCAAACAAGTTAGCGGCATAGTGTCACGGGACACACAACAATTATCAGAAAAAGACATCGCCCGGGCCACGGTGGAATCCATACTGGAGAACGGCCATGATGCGGTCATTGCCAGTTTGTTTTATTACCTCATAGGCGGCTTACCGTTGGTGATATTACACCGGCTTATCAACACCCTTGATGCCATGTGGGGATATAAAAATACCCGTTTTATACATTTTGGTTGGGCGGCAGCTCGCTTCGATGACGTGATGGGTTGGCCCTCAGCCAGACTCACCGCTTTGTTGTATAACCTACAAAAACGGCCGGTAAGCCAACAGTGGTCATCATGGCAATTGTCGTGCAAACAGGCCGCCCAGTATAAAAGTGCAAATGGCGGAATGGTGATGGCAGCGGGTGCCAATGTTCTGGGTATTCAACTTGGCGGCGAAAAAGCCCTCTACCATGGGCAGCCCATCCTTAGCCCGGTATTAGGGGCAGGTCGTGAAGTCCACACGAAGGATATTCGTAGAAGCTTAGCTTTACTTCAACGCTCAAGTTTATTGTTGAGTTTGAGTATTTTGGCCATCGGTGGCCTGACTTTTCTTGTGAGCACCCTATGACAGCATTACAACACGGCGGACAATTACTGGCGATGATTAGCCAATACGGTGGTAACAAGGATGACTGGATTGATGTGTCCACAGGAATATCACCCTATTCATACCCAGTCACCCAGCCTCCCATGGATGTTTGGCAACGTTTACCCCAGATTTCAGATACCTTTACCCAAGCCGCGGCCCAATATTACGGCAATGAAGGGGGAATGCCCATTGCCGGCTCCCAAAGTGTGATCCAACTTTTACCCCGGCTATGCGCTCATCAAGAGCAACCCATCCATCGCGTGTGGCTACCTAAAGTGGGCTACAAAGAGCATCAAAAAGCGTGGCAAAATACCTCAATCCCTGTCTGTTTTTATGATGATCTACCTGCTCTATCGGCCATCACCACCCATGATATGGTGGTGCTCATTAACCCCAACAATCCCACCGGCTTTATGGCGAACCAAGACCAACTTGAGGCCCTCCTTCACCGTCTTGAACAACACCTAGGCATGCTGATCATTGATGAAGCCTTTATGGATTGTACGCCTGAACATTCCATGTTGAAGCGGCCGGCGCGGGACAATTTGCTCGTTTTACGTTCTGCGGGAAAATTCTTTGGTTTGGCCGGAATTCGAATGGGCATGTTGTTTGCCCCGCCCCAATGGCGTGATAGCTGTAACGCACTATTAGGCCCTTGGTCGGTGAATGGACCGGCCCTGCATGTGATGACCCAGGCCTTCGCCGATAAAGCATGGCAACAACGCCAGCGAGAAGCGCTGCGGCAAGACAGCGCATGGTTGCATCACACGCTAGGTCATCACTTACACCTGATCTCTACAGGCTCGGGGTTATTTCGTACCATAAAAACGCCCCACGCCAGCCAATGGTTTACACATCTGTGCCAGCATCAGGTATATGCACGGCTATGCGACGAGAAAGACGCCCTGCGTTTTGGCTTACCCCACCCAAGTCAACGCCAGCGGCTGGAAACCGCCATCGCCTCCCTCGTGTCACCTTAAGGAAATAATTAAATTGAATTCAGATTGACTTTGTAGGTGTCAGTTTGTAAGGTTGCGCCCGCTGCTTCAGGTGCCTGTGGATAGTACTTTTATGCTATCTGGACAGGTTAAACGGGAAGTGTGGTATCAACAAACCAAAAACCTTGTTGTAATCCACCGCTGCCCCCGCAACGGTAAGATGCCATTGAGCATTAAGCCCGACACCGGCCTGTCAGACAGTCGATTTACGAATGAAGCGGAGGGCTTCATTGGATTGCTATTGCTCATCAACTCTGGTGGATTCGCACTCCCGTTCTCCCTCCTTCAATCGTTCAAGATAATGATATAGCTATGATTGAGGATGAAACATGCAAGTGAATAAGCTGGCCATGGCCATTGCTTTAAGTTGCGCAACAACATCGGTATTCGCCGCAACAGAGACCCAAACCGAAGAAGACATTGAACATGTCGTGGTTTCCAGTCGCGTTTATACACCATTACGAGAAATCGCCACGTCGGTTTCTGTTGTCACCAAAGATGATATTTTACTGCGAGGTTATGCCAACCTCGCCGATGTGCTGCGTGTGCAGCCGGCTATTCATGTGACAAGCAGCGGCAGTATAGGTTCTGCTACATCACTACGTATTCGTGGTGAAGAAGGCTACAGAACCTTAATTCGCGTAGACGGTGTGGATATCTCTGATCCCACGGGCACCCAGGTTCAACCCCGGGTTGGTCAATTGCTCAGTGACAATATCAATCGCGTGGAAATTCTTCGTGGAACACAAGGGTTGATGTATGGCGCAGATGCCGGCGGTGTGATTAATGTTCAAACCGGTCATACCGAGCAAGGTGTGTATGGTGGCGTACGCGCAGAAGCTGGGCGTTATGACACCACCAACCTGAGTGCAGAAGTCGGTGCCGGCACACAATACGTTGATGCCTACCTTTCTGTTGCTGATTACAGCACCGATGGCTTCAATTCCCGGGTGGATGATGTGGATCTTAAAGACGATGACGGCTATGACAATACCACCGTACATGCCCGGGTAAATGTTCACGCCACCGATAGACTGACCTTGGGCTTCGTGGCTCGCAACAGTGATGGCGATGGCGAATTCGACCATTGTTACAGTGGCGGCTATGTGGACGATTGTACCAGCGAATTTGACCAACAAAACCTTCGCCTAAGCGCTGACTATGCCCTGGACTCTGGACATCATCAATTGGCTTACGCAAAAACCCGGGTTGATCGGGAAAACTTCACCTTAGGTGAAAGCAGTTATCTCACCAAAGGCACCATAGAGCGGGTAGAATACGTGGGCGACACCCAACTCAACGATATTTATCGGGTGGTCTATGGCCTCGATTGGGAAGAAGAGAGCATTACCACCGCCCAGCAAAGTCGTAGCCAAACCGGTTACTACACGGAGCTTCAAGCGAACCCTTCCAACAATTTATTTATCACCGCTGGCCTGCGCTACGATGATAATGAAGATTTTGGCGAACACACCAGCTATCGGTTAAGCGCAGCCCATTTGTGGCAATTAAATACCGGAGAACTCAAACTTCGGGGTGCATACGGTACAGGTTTCCGGGCGCCAAGTTTATATGAAATTGAATACAACAAGGGCCCTTATGCATACGCTCCCGCCTCTGAAACTGATCTCAAAGAGGAAACTTCCGAAGGCTATGAAGTCGGACTCCAATATACGTTGTCACCGGCAACCTCAGTGGAAGTGGTCTATTTCAATCAGGAAATAGAAGACAGCATCTATTTTGATCTCACCGACTATTCCGGCTATCTACAAGATTTAGGCACCTCCTATTCCGAAGGTGTGGAATTGATTGCAAAGTGGGCCATATCCGCCCAATGGCATCTAAATGCCAACTACACCTATAACGATACCGAAGATACCGATGGCGATCAGCGCAGCCGTCGTCCCCGTCAGTTGGGAAATCTTGGGGTAACGTATCAGCGTGATCAATTTACGGCCTCAGCCAATGTCCGCATGGTCGCCGATGCCGTGGATAGCGGTACGCCGTTAAAAGATTACGTGCTACTCGATCTCAGTGCCCGCTATAATATTAGCGATAAACTCGCTGTATTTGGTCGCCTGGAAAACGCCTTGGATGAGGATTATCAGGATATCTCTACCTATAACACCGGTGGCTCTGCCTTCTTTGCCGGTGCTAGCTATACCTTCTAACCTTGTTATGCCGCTTCCAACTTGGAAGCGGCTTCATGCTTTACTGACGTTGCATCATAGCAAAGGGCACAAGGCCCTTGCCTCCTTAAAGAAAAAACTTACTCGCTGACAACGAAGCGGCCTTTGTGCCCTTGAACTTGTTCGGATAACCAGTGCACAAAGGTTTTAAACCGGGCTTGCTCCCGTGTTTCTCGATGAGTCACCAGCCAAAACGTACGCTGAATACGTATTTCATCCGCCAATATCCGTTTTAAAGCAGGCGCATTGCGGCCAATAAATGCCGGCAAAATCCCCACTCCGGCGCCATGGAGCAACATCTGATATTGGGCATTAATACTGGTACTACGTAGCGCCTGAAGATTGGATAACGCGGATTCTTCAATAAACTTTAATTGCGGTGCGTACAACAAATCAGGGACATAACTGACTAAATTAAACGCGCCTAACTCACTGGTATCATGAGGGGTACCGTAGGTATCAAGCAAGGTCTGATGACAATACAAATAAAGCTCATAATCCGTTAGACGCTGAGTGTAAAGCTGTCCGTTGGTAGGCTTTTCAAGCAAAATCGCCATGTCGGCTTCCCGCTTGTTTAAATTTAAAAAGCCACTGGTGGCGACCAGCTCAATGCCAATGGCGGGATATCGCTGCTTAAAGTCGGCCAGTAACGGCGCAAGAAACCAGGTCCCAAAGCCTTCTGAGACACTCACTCTGATGGTACCGCTCAAGTGTTCCCGGTCGCCACTGAGCTCTTGTTGTGCCTGCAACAAATGATGTTCTGCTTTTTCGATGTACTTCACCAAGCGTGTTCCCTGACTGGTGAGCACATAGCCCTTTTTGGTTAATTCAAATAAAGTGCAACTTAGTGCATCCTCCAGCTTTTTTACACGTCGTATTAACGTGGTTGGATCCACACCAGCCCCTTTTGCTGCTAACCCAACACGGCCATTTCTTGCCAACACAAGAAATAGTCTTAAGTCATCCCAATTCATCAAAATGCCTGCATTTTTACAGCTACTGGCTGCAAGTATAGGCCTTGTTTGTTAAAACAAAAAGTAAGAATATTGTTAATACTATGTAAGGAGAACCGCAATGCGAACACTGCCACATTTTATTAATGGTGAAGAAGTCAATTTATCTGATGAAAAACATGCTCAAATCTTTTGCCCAAATACAGGCACAGTTCAGGCTCAAGTACCTTTAGGCACCCATGCAACACTGGAAAGTGCCGTTGCTGCTGCCCGTGAAGCTCAAATGGCATGGGCAGCGACCAACCCCCAGCGCAGAGCGCGGGTAATGTTTAATTTCAAAGCATTAGTAGAAGCCAATAAAGATCGCCTAGCGAAATTACTTTCCAGCGAGCACGGTAAGGTTTTTAGTGATGCCCAAGGCGACATTCAACGGGGGCTGGAAGTCATCGAATTTGCCTGCGGTATTCCCCATGCACTAAAAGGCGAATATACCGAAGGGGCGGGGCCAGGTATTGATGTGTATTCCATGCGTCAGCCCCTCGGTGTGGTTGCCGGCATTACTCCTTTTAATTTCCCCGCCATGATCCCCATGTGGATGTTTGGTGTTGCCATCGCCTGCGGAAATGCCTTTATTCTAAAACCCTCTGAACGGGATCCATCTGTGCCGGTGGAATTAGCTAAACTGATGATTGAAGCTGGCCTGCCTCCCGGTTTGCTTAATGTGGTGCACGGTGACAAAGAAATTGTCGGTTGTATTCTTGATCATCCCGACATAAAAGCCGTAAGTTTTGTGGGCTCATCGGATATTGCCCATGCTGTTTACGAACGTGGTGCACGAGCGGGCAAACGGGTTCAGGCTATGGGAGGGGCGAAAAACCACGGTATTATCATGCCCGATGCCGATTTAAATCAGGTGGTCAAAGATTTGGTTGGTGCCGCCTTTGGCTCTGCCGGTGAACGCTGCATGGCATTGCCTGTTGTGGTGCCGGTAGGAGAAGACACCGCCAATGCCCTGCGTGAAAAACTCATCGCGGCCATGAAACAGATTGTCGTGGCACCCTCTGATGATCCCAAAGCCGATTATGGCCCCGTGGTCACCGCCCAACATAAAGCCCGCATTAGCCACTATATTGATCTTGCAATCAAAGAAGGGGCTGAACTGGTTTACGATGGTAGCAAACATACAATTCCCGGCAATACTGACGGCTATTTTATCGGGCCGACTTTCTTTGACAAGGTCACCGCTTCCATGCAGTCCTATCAGGAAGAAATTTTCGGGCCCGTGTTGCAAATGGTCCGAGCTAATAGCTTTAACGAAGCCTTACAACTGGCCAGCGAACACCAATATGGTAACGGCGTCGCCATCTATACCCGCAACGGTCATGCGGCCCGGGAATTCGCCCGCCGAGTTAACGTTGGTATGGTAGGTATCAACGTCCCTATTCCGGTTCCTGTGGCTTATCACACCTTTGGTGGATGGAAACGCTCATCCTTTGGCGATACCAATCAACACGGAATGGAAGGTGTGAAATTCTGGACGAAAGTCAAAACCATCACCCAACGCTGGCCGGATGGCACGGACAACGACAACAATGCTTTTGATATTCCTACCATGGGATAAGCAAGGCCTGTGCTATTAGCACCAGCACCTATTTTAGTTTTCTAACAACGAGGAAAAATCTGATGAAAAAACTCGCATTTATCGGATTGGGCAATATGGGTTCCGGCATGGCCAAAAACCTAGTGAAACATGAATTTCCGGTGGTGGCCTTTGATCTTAATGAAGCCGCCATGAATAACGCGACCACCTTTGGCTGTAAGATAGCCATTAGTGCACAGGTGGCAGTGAGTGATGCCGATATAGTGATCACTATGCTGCCAGCAGGTGAGCATGTTAAGGCACTCTACGTAAAAGATATTCTCAACAATGTTAAACCAAACACCTTATTGATCGACTGCTCCACTATCGACGTTGCCACCGCACAATATGTCTCGGGTCTGGCCCAGGAAAAACAACTGCCCATGTTAGATGCACCGGTTTCCGGCGGCACTGCCGCGGCATCGGCTGGCACCCTAACCTTCATGGTCGGTGGCGATAGCCATGCCTTTGCACAGGCAAAAGAGGTGCTTAACGCCATGGGAAAAAATGTTATTCATGCTGGCAAGCAAGGTGCAGGACAAGCTGCAAAAATATGCAATAACATGCTCCTTGGCGCATCGATGATTGCCACTTGTGAAAGTTTTCAACTGGCGCAGAAATTAGGCTTAGATCCACAGGTCTTTTACGATATTGCATCCAATGCCTCTGGCCAAACCTGGTCGATGACCAGCTACTGCCCGGTGAAAGGTGTAGGCCCAGAAAGCCCAGCGGATCATGAATTTCAAGGCGGATTCGCTTCAGCACTGATGTTAAAAGATCTTAAGCTTGCCATGCAGGGGGCGCAATCGGTATCTGCCGATGTGCCTATGGGCGAGCGAGCCGCTACGCTGTTTGCTGAACATTGTGAGAAGGGAAATAGCACACTGGACTTTTCATCCATTATTAATCAGTTTAGCTGATGATCCACAAGCAGCGACAACCCTGTCGCTGCCTGCTCTTCTCTTTTATCCGGAACATAAGGCCCCTAAGGGCTAATTGCTGAAATTTCAGCGTGTTTATCGTGATAAATTACGCTTTTTGTTGCTGGATATCTTGTTGTGTCGGCAGCGCATCAAAGGCGCCATAATGTGATACCGCATGGGCGCCACACTGGGTGGCAAACTGCAACGCGTGCATAATTTCTTCTGCGTTTTGCGACCAAGCTTTAAAACTGTCACAATCCGTCACCTGAGAAGATAGCTGATACAAGAAGCCGCCGACGAAGGCATCACCGGCAGCCGTGGTATCCACCGCATTCACATCCGGTGTTGGGAATACCCCTTGGGTATCTTTACTGTAAAACACCACGGGTTCACCACCATTGGTGACAAGTACCAATGAAACACCAGCCGCTAACCAGCTTTGGATTCGCCCTTCTATATTGGCTTCACCATATAATTCCACCAACTCTTCTTTGCTGGCTTTAATAAAATCCACTTGGCGCGCGGTTTCATCAATTTTTTCAGGCGCCAACGCCGCGTCGTCCCAAAATGCAGGACGAAGATTGATATCCAGACATAAGATACTACCGGCTTGCTTAAAGCCCTTGATAGCCTCTTTGGTCACATCCCGCAAGGAAGGCATGGAGACAGACCCCGAACAAAAACTCACAATCCGAGGACAAGCAAACAACCCGTCATCTAAATCCTTAACACTAAGATCAATATGTGCGGCGTTTTCAATATAAAAATCGAAAGAGCGCTCACCGTCAGCGTCCAGGCCCACAAAAGCCAAGGCGGTTTTACCTTTATCAGAATAGGTAGTAAACCGGGTATTCACCCCAAGGGCTTTTAATGTTTTAAGCAAATAATCGCCAAACTGATCTTTACCCAGTTTGCCAAACAGGTAGCTTTCTCCACCTAACTTGGCAGCAGCCACAGCAACATTTGCCGGCGCACCACCTGCAAATTTGCGAAAACTTTCATTGTTTTCATCCACACCGGGCTTTCCCTTTGTGGATAACATGTCGATTAATGCCTCACCCATGCATAAAATTTGCATTTTATCATCTCCGCTCAATGTGTGGACTGCCCAACGGGGTAAAAGAGAAGCAGCAATTTATTGCAGTTTTAACAATAAATCAACTAATTTTATTTAATTGATAACAACTAATTGCTGTATAGCATTAAAAGAGGCAAATGAGCACTCCCCAAAGATTGGGCATCGGCACCCACAGAACCTTCTAGAAGCGTCACTGGGGTGAGTCCCCGTTTATCCGCGTCCGCCAGCTTTTGCTTACACGATGCCACCACCTTTGCAAGTACACCACGGGGCAGCGCCCCTTCAATGACCACCGCATCCAAATCGAGGATCCCGTGGGCATTGAGGGCGGCGTGGGCCAGACCAGAGGCAACATCATTAATCCACCCATCTAAACCGGGCAAGTCATGGGGCCAGGGGGCGGTGTTGCTATGCAAAAACGTGCTGTCAATTTGATGCTCGTTAAGCATGCGCTCTAAAAGATAAAGTGACGACTGATTGATAAGCTGTGTCTGTGTACCGCCCTGATTAAATGGCAAAGATCCTAGCGCTCCGGCATTACCGTTACGGCCCACATGAAGTTGGCGATTGATAACCAACCCCCCACCGACAAAAGTCCCAATAAAGCAATATAAATAATCATTCAGTTGTTTGTGTTTTCCATACCACAGTTCGGCAGCACAAGCCGCTGTGTGGTCGTTACACATAAACACAGGCAGGGAAATCATCTGTTGTAAGGCCGGTACAATGGCCAGTTGACGCCATTGTTCTAATACCGCTTCCGGGGCTCCAGCCTGTTCACTCCAACGCCAAATTTCAAACGGCATTGCCACCCCAACACCACATAACTTTTGTTTTTGTTCTGCTGTAAGAGGTGCCGTCACTGCCGGGATGGCCTTTTGCACAAACCGATTCATGGCATCCACCGTAGGATACTGCCATTGCTCGCGTAACGAAGCTTGCACCTTGCCGCAAAAATCAATGAGTGTCAGTTGAATACTCCGTCGCCCAATACGGATCCCTAACCCAAATGCGCCTTGGGCATTGAGTGAAAATGGGATGGACGGCTGGCCCCGCTTCCCTTTTTGCGGTGCGCCCCGAAGCACAAGTCCTTCTTGTTCAAGCTTATTGATAATAACCGTAGCCGCTTGGGCCGACAGCCCTGTCTCTTTGGCAATAATGGATTTTGGCAGGTGATGGTGTTGCCGGATCAGCGCCAAGATCCGTCGTTCATTGGCGGCTCTTAAGCCTGACTGGCCTTTAGGCGAAGAATGTTGTTGCAACCACGACTCAACGTCAGTGTCTTGGGGCGAATTTTTGGCAGGCATATGGGTTCTACTCAGATAAATCACTATAATTTATTTTTATAAAGCGTCTCTTTTATACCTTGATTGAATGTCAGCGCATTGTAAAGGTCGTTTATTATTTCATTACGGTTGATTTATAATCTTCTGCAAATATTTACATTCACATACAATCTCGGATACTCGCCCTTTTCTTCCTCTACCACGGCAATTTTAGTAAGAAGTATAAGTGCGCCTATGGAAAGAAACGGATAACATTTGCGATTGTAAAATCGGATAACTAATTGAGCCGATAGTATTTGTTTAAATGGTGTAAACCGTACGCAATTAAATTGCGTAACCCCATCTAAGCAGTATCAGGACCTTTTGACTTTCGCTCTACATACAGGAGTATTACCATGAACTTTAAACCCGCTGTTGTTACTGCCGTCCTTGCACTTACTTTCGCGCTGCCTGCCAGTGCAAGTACTTCTCTTCAAGACTTATCAAGCTTGTTGGGCAAAGACACCTCCACCACAGAAACCACTGAAGAAACCACCTCTAGTTTGGATGTAAGTAGCTTAGTCAGTAGCGTAACTGAAAACCTCGGTGTGACTGAGTCTCAATCTGAAGGCGGTTTGGCGTCCATTTTCAGTTATGTAAAAGGTAACCTATCCACCTCTGATTACTCCGAATTGGCCAGTAATATCACAGGTCTAGATTCCTTGTTAGAAAGTGTACCAGATACAGATAGCACTGAAAGCAGCAGTACCAGTGCCCTGTCTGGCCTGATGGATAAAGCCTCTGAATACAGTGACACCATCAGCTCGGTTAACGAACTGCAAAGTCAATTTGAATCCTTAGGTTTGTCTACTGATATGATCAGCAGCTTTGTATCACAAATCAGCAGCTACTTTAGCGCTGAAGATGCAACAGAAACCCAATCTATTTTTGAATCAGGACTAGATAATTTACTCTCAGCTTTATAAGCTGCATTTGGCGGGCTGAATATTTCCTTTCTTACAGCCCGCTACCTTCTTCTCTTTTTTGATAGCTAAGACCATGCCTAAAAATCTGATAAACCGATTCAAAACAAAACCCAGATGGTTTCGTTTTTCTGTCATCACGCTGTGTGTATACAGCATCTATCTAGTCACCTTAGGCTTAGCAGTTCCTGCATACCTGAAAAGTACACTACCGGATACGCTTTCTGAAACGTTAAACGCCAATGTCTTAGTGGGTAACGTTAGCATTAACCCTTTTTTACTTCGTGCTCATGTATCCGCCCTTGGCGTTACCAACAAAGATGACGTTACCCCGCTATTCCATTTTGACGATCTTATTGTGGATATCAGCGCTTGGCGCAGTATTTTCACGCTAACGTTGACCCTTGATGACTTAACACTGAACGGGCCATACCTTCACCTTGCGCGTCTAGAGGGCGGCGAAAACCCGCGCTTTAATGTCTCAGCCATTGTCGATCACCTAACTGCAACCGAAGAAACGCCCCCAGAAGAAGAATCGGAGGAGAGTGAGTTATTACGACTGAAGCTGGATCACCTCGCTTTGCTCAACGGCCATGTGCTGATATCCGATTCGGTGACAGGCGCTGAGCTTGATTACCCTGAACTGTCTGTGGCCTTAACCGATTTAGATACTCAAGCTACGCCTAGCGAAAACGCAGCGAACAACAAAGACACAGAAAACCAATACGATTTTACCGCTGTCACAGCACAAAACGGCACCATCAGCGTAAACGGCTTTTTTCAGCTTTCTCCCTTAGCCGTGGATACCCACATTGCCTTAGAACACTTTGCACTCACCCCGTTTTGGCCGCTGATTAAAGATCAGGTTGATGGCACCCTGAGTGACGGTTCTATCAGTTTTGCCCTTAATGCCACGCTCAACCAAACCGCTGATGATCTAGTGGTAAAGGTTACTGATGGTCAGTTGAGCATAGATGCCCTTACGCTGATGCAAAACGATGTGCCTAAAATTACCCTACCGGCCATTGTTGTTGATAACATCAACATGGATTCCCAAGCCCAAACCGTCACCATCGATTCTGTCACCGTAAAAGCACCTCGCATAGACACCACTGTCGATGCACAAGGTAGCGACCTACAACGATTGTATGTTGCCGAGGCCACACCCGAGGAAGCCGCGCCAACCCCAACGGCTGACGCCAGCGATGAGGGAGAATGGCAAGTGATTTTAGATCAGTTTGGTATTCAAAATGGGGAAGTGATTGTGCGCGAAAACGCCGTCACCGATACCGTTAACTGGCAAATTAACAACATTGCATTTAGCACCGGGAAAATTGATACCCAGTTTACACAACCAATAGATTTTTCCCTGTCCCTTAAAGCCGGAAGTGATCAACTTGCCGCCGCACAGCATGCCGGTTTCAATACCCAGGGCAGCGTTGACGTGGCAGAGCAACAGGTCTCAGGTTCTTTGGCCTTTGACGATTTTGCACTGGCCCAGTTACAGCCTTACATTGCACACTATGCCAACGTCACCATGAACAATGGTCACTTATTTGCTTCAGCTGATTACAAAGCCGACGCTCAGGGCGATATCCAGGTTGCGGCAAATGCACGGATTGACCAGTTACAGGTAAACGATGCTGGGAAAAATGAGCCGTTGCTCAGTTGGGCTTCCCTCGACGTGGCAGATGTTCAATTTGATAACCTCGCCAACGCCTTATCCGTTAAGCAGGTTACACTTTCCGCGCCGTACGCCAACATCCAAATTGATGAAAATAAGCAAACAAACCTAAGTGACTTACTTCGAGAACAACCCCCAAGTGACGATACCCCAACCTCCACGGCACAGAAATCTGCCAGTGAAGATGATGCCGACGCTACGCCAATGACTGTGGATATTGCCGAAGTGACCATCACTGACGGTAGCGCTTATTTTGCCGATTATTCCTTAACGCCCCGCTTTGCCTCAGGTATTGCCGATCTCAACGGTGCCATCACCCAATTAAGTTCCCAAACAGACACCCGTGCAGGGGTCGATTTAAAAGGTAAGATAGACAGCTATGCGCCGGTTAAATTGCAAGGCGAGTTAAACCCGTTTCTTGCCTCACCGTATCTGGATCTCGACTTCTCCGTTTCTGGTGCAGAACTGACCTCGGTCAATCCCTATTCCGGTACTTACATGGGCTATTACATCGATAAAGGCTTGATGTCATTGGATGTGAGTTATCGATTAGAAGACGAGCAATTAAAGGGTGAAAATCATCTTGTTATCGATCAATTAACCCTGGGTAAGAAAACCGACTCCGAAGATGCTTTACAGCTTCCTCTTGGACTCGCCGTGGCCTTGCTGGAAGACCAAAATGGGGTCATTGATTTGGGACTGGAAGTCTCTGGTGATGTAAATAGTCCGGATTTTAGTTTCGGATCCATTATTCTTAATGCCATAGGCAACATCATTACTAAGGCGGTGACTGCGCCCTTCTCCTTGCTTGCCAGCTTAGTTTCATCGGACGAAGAACTTAATATTGTAGACTTTGCCGCCGGGATAAATGAGCTGGATGACAACGGGAAGGAAAAGCTCACGACACTGGCAGAGGCCCTCAAACAGCGCCCTGGCTTACGGGTGAATATTGAAGGCTCGGTGGATGCCGTCGCTGACAGTCGCGAATTAGCAGAACAGACGTTACAAAATATCCTACTTACTCGCTCGTCTTTAGCCGCATTGCCCGAAGATCTGTCTGCCAGTAGCTTTCCTTTAGAAGGCCCGTTATCAGACAGTCTTATGGCGTTATTTAATGAGGTGATGGACAGTGATGTGGCAAGTGAAAAAGAACACATTAGTGCCCAGTTGCAACAGGAAAATACCGATACACCGGTAGAAGACAATGCCATACAACAGGCATTGACCATCAGTTTGTATAACCAGTTAAGAAACCACTATCAAGCCAGCGAAGCGGATTTGACCGTACTGGCCGACTCGCGGGCAAAAGCAGTAAAAAGCTATTTGGTCAATGTGGCAGAAGTGGATGCTAACCGGTTGTTTTTAACGAATAGTCAGCATCACCTACAAGAGGATTTTAACGGCGTCAATCTTACGCTGGAATCAAAATGATTCCGAGTTTGCCCCTTTAGGCTTCTTTGGTTTTTTCGGTCTTTTCGGTGCCGTTAAACGGGTTTCACTTAACATCTGGCTGGGTTCAAACCCGGCCAGGGTTTCCCGAGGTAACAACTTTTGAATGAGTGTCTCGATATCTTTAAGTTGAGACAACTCATCGGCACTGACTAATGACCAAGCCTCACCGGTAGCACCAGCCCGTCCAGTTCGACCGATACGGTGCACGTAGTCGGCGGCAGTATTCGGTAAATCCAGGTTAACCACAATGGGCAACTGGGCAATATCAATACCTCGGGCCGCAATATCTGTAGCCACCAGCACGTTGATTTTACCGTCTTTAAAATCGCTTAGCGCACGAGTACGGGCGCCCTGACTTTTATTGCCGTGGATAGCGGCACTGGGTATACCAGAGTTGGTCAAGCGTGTCGCAACCCGGTTTGCACCATGTTTGGTACGACTAAACACCAAGGTTTGTCGCCAATTCTGCTGTTTGATTAGCGTAGTAAGCGCGCTGACTTTTTTCGATTTATCCACGTTCACTAACCGCTGCTGTACTTCCGCAACCGTGGTATTCGGGCGGGCAGTGGTAATCTTTACCGGATTCGAAGCGATGGATTCACCCAGCGCGGTAACGGTAGGTGAAAAAGTCGCAGAGAAAAGCAGGTTTTGACGCTTCTTCGGTAGTACTTTTAAAATGCGTTTAATATCATGGATGAATCCCATGTCCAGCATTCTGTCAGCTTCGTCCAAGACTAAGACTTCTAACTGCTCAAACTTCACCGCATGTTGCTGATACAAGTCCAGAAGGCGTCCTGGTGTGGCCACCAAAACATCGGTGCCTCCACGCAATCGCTTCATTTGCGGGTTAATACCAACACCGCCAAACACCACGGTGGTTTTCAGTTTCAAAAACTGATTAAACCCGCGAATGTTATCTTCGACCTGTGCAGCCAATTCACGTGTGGGAGTCAAAATTAACGCCCGCACCTGATTGGCCCTAGCCGGTTGCCCAGCTTGTAAATTTTGTAATATTGGTAAAGCAAAACCGGCAGTTTTTCCTGTGCCTGTTTGTGCTGCGGCCAAAACATCTTTGCCGGATAAAATAACCGGAATGGCCTGCGCCTGAATAGGAGATGGCGACTCATAACCCAACGCGGACACCGCTTTAAGTAGCGATGAACTTAAACCCAAGGGGGTAAACGACATGAAAACCTCAAAATGTGTGTAAAGGAGAGTATAAAATACAATTAAGGGGCTGAACCCCGTTTGCACAGAAGGGCTATCAATGTTAACGCAGGCTAAAATCAGTCGATTTCTGGAAGTAGAGCAAGAGACTCACAAAGAACTAACGGAAGAAGCTTTACAAATAGTAATAGAACCTTCAAAAGGCAGGCAGAGTTTAACAGGACTTCTGGCAAATAGCGAGGTGGATTTTTAACCTCGCAAGATTACCACCCTATCCCTCCACTCACGGCAATATTAATCAATGGGTTCCAAGCACACGTTGAAAGGCACCATTAGCGGCACTAAAACACCATCAAAAATGGATAAATAGCAGCTTTCGTCTAATCTTAACGGTATATGTCCCAATAATTATTAGAACAGCAGTCATAAGGTCGCATATTGAAAAGCCTCCGGTCACACATCGCCGTCATCACCTTGGTTTCAATTTCCCTTATCAGTGGACTTGTTATCTGGGTGTCGTTACAGGTTTATGAAGGCTTGTACGAAGATTTTGTTTCCGAACAACTGACCTCATTAACCGACAATATCACGGTGGATCTCCTCCCCTATATGAACGAAGAACCCGGCAACTTTTCCATCGTTAGTATTTTATTACGCCTAGATGAATATGAAAATGTCGAATTTGCCCAAGTCTATAATGCACAAGGAACCCTTATTTCATCTTACACGGGGCAAAGTACGCCACACCTTCGACTTGAGAATACGCCCTACCACAGCATAGATAGCCAAAAAGCACGGTTCGAATTAGATTACGGCCTCAATATCGAGGATGGTCACATTCAAATCGTGAAGATGATTGGCAACCCACAGCTTGTACAAGGCAAGCTTGTTTTGTCTTATAACATTGAAAATGCACTCGCTGCCAGTCGTCGGGACTTCACCTATTCAACCCTTCCGTTTGTGCTAACGATCCTGATCTTTTCTCTTTTTATCGTGCTTGAATTGCAGCGACGCTCACTGCTCCCGTTATTTAAACTTATTGCCAAAATGCGTCATATAGAAAAAACAAAAGACTACGCAGTGGCGGTAAACATTGAGGGGAAATCAGAAATACGAGCTCTCACCCGAGGCTTCAACAATATGATGTCTGACATCAGTCAGCAAACAGAACAAATCAATCAGAAAAACCGTTTGCTTACACGACAACAGGCACAAATGGAGAAACTGGCGAATTTTGATCCCCTAACAGGGCTGCCCAACCGCCAATTTCTAATGAAAAGCCTTAGTATCGAACTGGCCCGCGCAAAGCGTCATGAACGTGATGTTGCCATACTCTTTCTTGATTTAGACGGTTTTAAAATGGTCAACGATTCTTTTGGCCATGACGTCGGCGACAAATTGCTGTGTGAGATTTCCGATGAAATCACCACAAACCTTCGGGAAGGCGATATTGTTGGACGTTTAGGGGGAGATGAATTTGTTGTGATCCTAAGTGATGAAGTCAGTCTGATAAAAATTGAAGAAATTGCCCAAAGACTCGTCGATACTTTAAGCACCTCCCACATAGTCGAACAATGGAAGCTAGAAACCGGAGTGAGTATTGGCATTGCAATGGCCAAAGATTGTGATTATGACCCTGTCACCTTGATTAGCAATGCCGATGTTGCCATGTACCATGCAAAGCGCTGCGGCAGAAGCCAGTATACCTTGTTTACCCGTATCATGCAGGACGACAACCAGCGTATGCTTCGTATTGCCACCAGCATTTATACAGCGCTTGAAAACAACGAATTTTTCATTGCTTACCAGCCTAAAGTTGATGAAAACGGCTCAGTGAAAAGCCTAGAAGCGTTATTGCGCTGGTACAATCCCCATTTTGGTATCGTATCACCGGGCGAATTTATCCCCATCGCGGAGCAAAGCGACAAAATTTCAGCCATCACCACCTGGGTAATAAGCCAGGTATGCAAAGATGTGCCGCATATTCTGGCTAAACACGGCTATGCAACTACCGTATCATTAAACCTCTCGGCATCGGACCTTCAAAATGAAAAGCTGATACAGTACGCCCTCTCATCGGTTGAGGGGTTAGGGCCCCATGCCAGTGCCATTGAATTTGAAATTACCGAATCGGCCTTTTTAAAGAACTTTCAATCCGGTAATACCTTTTTTGAACAAGTACGTAAAATAGGCTGTAAAATTGCGCTTGATGATTTCGGTACGGGCTATTCGTCTTTAAGTTATTTAACAGAATTTAATATCGATACACTAAAAATTGACCAACAGTTTGTCAATCAAATTGGTAAGTCTGAACGCTCAGAGCTCATCACTGTCACCATCATTGATATGGCAAAAAACTTAAACCTAAGCGTGTGTGCAGAAGGGGTAGAAACCCCCGAGCAAGCAAGGTTTCTTATTGAGCATGGTTGTGAATTGCTGCAAGGATATTATTATGGCAAGCCAGAGCCCCTGGAAACGAGTCAGGAAATTGAACTTATTCAATAACTTAAAATATCCTTACTGGAGTTGATAAATAACGGATAACGACGGTGGAAGTTCCATACCGGCGGGTAAATATCCGACGCAGTCCTCGTGTTGTAACAGATAGTCCAACATTTCATCCACCGTTTGTACTTCCACTGGAGGATGACTCCGCCCACTAAAACGCATTTGTGCCCAGTAGGATTGAATGCGTGATTCCGTTAACCCCACTATACGGGTATTAAAAATAAGCCGCTCTTTCACACCAGGCGCAAAGGCAACAGGGGTTAAATTATCTAACATCCCGCCCATAAATAAATTTCGGATTTCATGTTTTTCCAAAGACCGCAATGGCGCCTGTGTATGGGCGACCACCACAAGCTGCTCACTGGCTGTGGCACCTGTACTTACCACAAGGCTAGCAACCATGAAAAAGAGGATATATTTGATCAAAATACCCACTCCACACCGAGCTGGTACAAGATTGCCTTTCGATCGAAATCCTGGGCACTTTCTTTGATATGAAAAAATGACGTTTTTCCACGCTCGCCATTGAGAAATGACACCTCGGCTTTAAATGCAAACGAGGGCGACCAATCCCATCGCCCAGTTAATGTAACCGTATTTAAGTCATCAATGGGATACATGGACGCGAAGTCTTCCAGACCGTAATAAAGACTATCAAGGTTAGGATCAACGCCTACCGGAATCGTGTTATCGAGCGTATTTAGCGTTTGCTTAGAATGGGAAAAGGTGATTAAAAATTGAAATTCATTCCAATGTCGTCCCAGTGTAAGGTAGTAATTATCAATGCCGGAAAGCATCGCTGTATCAGTACTCACTTTCATTCGTTCTGCAACAAAAAACCAATCAAGACTGTCGTACGTTAACCCCATGACATAGGATTCGGCACTGCCGTCCAACTGAAAGAATGCCGCGAGCTCGCTGTAACCAGCTCCCGTCAAGGCTCCAATTAGTTGCTCTATACCATCGATTTTTACTTCGAGATCTTGACTGGCTAGCGATGCCACCCTAAATTGCAGCCCGCTGTATGTTACCTGTACAACGCCCCCATAAAGCTGATTCACCTCAAGGGAAAAATGCGATCCACTGGCGGTAACCTCATCTTCAAAACTGCCATAATAGAGCTCGGTTTCGACATACACTTTATCTAAATTAAATCGATATCGCCCAGTGATGCCATCATACTGAGGAAAAAACAAATAACTGCCATAAAGTTGCTGTGGCGCCGATAACCAAGGATAGGTAAACCCCACATCCACAACATCAGAATATTTTAGATACGGCGTACGTAATCGGCCAGCCTTAAATTGCCAGGCAGATGACGGTTCATAGTTCAGGTAAAGCCATTGAACGCCTGAGTCACGGGAGTCATCACTATGCGCAAGCAATTGCGCAGACACAGAAAGCTGAGAGGAAAAGGCGTAATCAACCTGAAAGCCCAACAAGGATTTTTCTGACAGACTGACTTTATTTTCATAGCCTTCAAAGCTGGCTTCATCAGTATTTAGGTAGCCCGCAACCAACCTAGCGAAACCAGAAAACTCAATGCCAGAGGGCTCCGTGGCGCCGAAGGACGAGAATCCAGGCAGCATTAGGCACAGGCATAACCCATTGCAGATTTTCAAACGAGTATTCCTTTACGAAAAGACTTCATGAATATAAAAATATGCATTTAAGTATTGTCGTACAGGAACAATTTCGCCAATAAAATGAGAGATTTATTTCATTGGCTAGCGGGCTGAATTTCCCCCATCATCCCAGCCAACGAGCAAGTTGTTCATCATATTCATCAGTGGAACCAAACTCCTGCTTCACCCATTCATCATTATAATAGGTATCAAGATAGCGTTCGCCGCTATCACACATCAGTGTCACGATTGATCCTGTTTCGCCCCGCTGTTGCATTTGGCGAGCTACGTGAAACACGCCCCACAAATTGGTGCCTGTGGATGCCCCAGCTTTAATACCCGCCCTTCGATTCAACCACCGCATGGTGGCAATACTGGCCAGATCAGGCACTTTTAACATGTTATCAATTACATCTATCTGAAATGACGCTTCCACCTGAGGGCGACCAATGCCCTCAATACGACTGCCTCGGTTGGCGGTGAGATCCGGTCGTTTTAGATTAAAGCTGTCGTAAAAAACAGAATGCTCCGGATCCACCACCAGCAATTTGGTGTTGATACCTCGGTAGCGGATATACCGGCCAATGGTGGCAGACGTACCACCAGTGCCCGCACTCATTACCACAGTATGAGGGATGGGATGCGGCTCTGCCGACATCTGTCCAAAAATACTCTCAGCGATATTGTTACTACCCCGCCAATCCGTTGCCCGCTCGGCATACATAAACTGATCCATAAAGTAGCCATTTTTCTGCTGGGCAATACGTTGCGCTTCATCATGCATTTGAGTTGGACAATCAACAAAATGGCACTGGCCACCAAAGGCTTCAATGAGACGAATTTTACTTTGGGCGGTACTGCGAGGCATCACCGCAATAAACGGAATGCCCAGCATACGTGCAAAATAAGCCTCCGATACCGCCGTACTGCCTGATGACGCCTCTACCACGGTGGTATTTTCGTGGATTTTGCCGTTACACAGAGCATACAGAAACAAAGAACGGGCCAAACGATGCTTTAAGCTACCAGTAGGATGGGTACTTTCATCCTTTAAGTAGATATCGATACCGGGTAATGACCCACTGTCTAATTTAATGAGATGTGTATCTGCTGAACGCTGGTAATCGGCATTTATCTTCTTTACTGCTTGCGCTATCCACAATGACATGATGACACCCTGCTTTGTAATTTCGAGTGAATATAATAGCTGAATGAAAATAGAATATTCATGTCAGATAAATCAAAAATCATCACATATTGAGCATATATTTTCGAATATATAATAAATGATAGAATTTAACACCAAGTAAAGTCATTTTATTAGTGTCCTGTACAGGCTTGCATTGTTCCTTTTCTTGTGGACGTGTTTGCCGACGCGACAAGGGTGGTATGGCAATTTTTGCTGCCGCTTTATTCGCCTAAAAACATCTCTGACAGCTTGAAGTCTTTAACCAATCAGCTTATAAGCGTATAGGCGATGTAAAGAAACACACAAACACTCACTTCAGCATAGATAAAGGACATTAAAATGAGAATAGGAACGCTGGTTATATTCATGCTCTGTTCATTGGGCGGCCCCCTTACTTTCGCGGATGAACAAAAAATTCCAGCCCCTTTTAGGGGCGACGATGAGAACGCAAAACTGGAAGTGTCTTACGATGATTTAAATGCGTTTTTGCAAGCTCAGGTCTTAGATGTGGGGCGCTCTACCCGAGAAAAAGCCCCCCGTCCGCAAAACACAGGTAGCCGTATCAAGGTTCGCATTAATCGCCTTACTGCGCTGGAAGGAAATCGGTTTAACTTTGAATCACTCCGAGATGAAGAGGTGGCCAATATACTCACCGTTTTACAAGATAGCCTTGAAGCCTTACCCTCGGAAGTCCCCCTGCATTATCTCAACCGCAATGAACAACTGGCCTATTGGTTAAACCTGTATAACTTCACCTTACTGGATGAAATGGCAAAGGCCTCGCCCTCTGGCAGCATAAAGCGGCTGCTCGATTACGGCGATAGCGATTCCATTCTTGCCCAAAAAACCCTTAACGTAGCGGGCGTTCCTTTAAGTTTAGACGATATCCAATTTACCATTTTAAAAGAGAAGTACCCGAGAAACCCGTTGGTGATCTATGGATTGTTTCAAGGGAATATCGGCGGCCCCAGCATTCAGCCTAAAGCCTTTAGCGGAAAAAATGTATGGCGCCAATTAGAAGACGCTGCAACGGAGTTTGTCAATTCTAACCGAGGAACCTATTATGACGGCAAAGTATCGGTTTTTTATGAGCGCAACTTAGTCTTTTTCGATAACGATGTTGCAGAGCTTAAGGATCACTTACTCGACTACCTTGAAGACGAGATGTACACCGAAATTCGGGATGCCGAGGCGCTGGAGTTTGGCAATCAAGACTGGCAACTGGCCAACCTGACCGGGGGTACCCGTGAGTATGGCGGCTCCAGTATGATAAACGGCTCAGCCATATTAGATGCCGTTCGGTCTACCCAGCCTACCAGCAGTGGGGACGGCGGGATGGCTTTATCCAATATCGAGAACCCATTTGGTGAAAGCTTGACAGAAAAAGCGCGATTGGGCACCCGTTTCCCCGCCACTCAGCTAGAAATATTACAACGTATTAAAAAGATACAAGCTATCAACGCAGGGAAAGTGGATATTACCGATTTAGATGCCGATGCCGTACAAGAGGAAATGGACAAAAAAGAGAATAATTAATTTTATTAGATCATGAAAAAAGGCCCCCCAGTGTAAACTGGAGGGCCTTTTGTCTTTTAACACCAACCCGTTAAAACTTATTTTTCCAATAAGATGCGCAACATTCTGCGCAGAGGCTCTGCCGCGCCCCACAATAACTGATCGCCTACGGTAAAGGCTGAAATATACTCGGGCCCCATGTTCAGTTTACGGATCCGACCCACAGGAACAGATAAAGTCCCGGTTATTTTGGCTGGCGTAAGCTCTGCCATGGAAACCTCTCTGTCATCGGGGATCACTTTCACCCAGTCATTGTGACTCGCCAATATTTTTTGGATCTCATCAACACTGATGTCTTGCTTTAACTTCAAGGTTACCGCCTGGCTATGACAACGCATAGCGCCTACGCGCACGCACAATCCGTCAATGGGTACTGGCGCATCTTGAGTTCCAAGAATCTTATTCGCCTCGGCCTGGGCTTTCCACTCTTCGCGACTTTGGCCTGAAGGCAGTTGACTATCAATATACGGAATCAGGCTGCCCGCCAACGGCACGCCAAATTGCGCCGTAGGATTCTCGTCAGAGCGAATAAACTCGGCCACTTTTTTATCGATGTCTAAAATGGCACTGGCGGGATCATCGAGTAAATCCTTAACATGACCGTGCACCGCGCCCATTTGTTCAAGCAGCTCACGCATGTGCTTGGCACCTGAACCAGAAGCGGCTTGATAGGTCATTGGCGAAGCCCATTCCACCAAGTCCTGTTCAAAAAGACCGCCTAATGCCATCAACATCAGCGATACTGTACAGTTACCACCTACAAATGTTTTTACATTACCGGCGATGCCCTTGTCTATTTCTTTTCTGTTTACCGGATCAAGGACAATAACCGCATCATCGCTCATACGCAGCGCTGACGCCGCGTCGATCCAATAGCCCTGCCAG
>NZ_JBAHZB010000209.1:0-1929 GCF_036697315.1 Alteromonas sp. 14N.309.X.WAT.G.H12 | reverse complement strand
GGCAAGTGGGGCGGTATTATAGAGTCGCTTGCGTCACTGTCAACAACAAAATTCAGGAAAAATGATCGTTTGAATGAAAAGCAAACAATGACGCCTTATTTCGTTGTTCTTAATAAGGCAAAAATAACAAATTCGTTCTCTGTGTCTTTTTTATCGACTGGCTGTTCTTTTGCATAGTGGCTTTGACTGTTAGAATAGCGCCAAATTTTTTTTAACCAACGTTTGATAGAGAAAAAGAATGTCTGTGGTAACACGATTTGCGCCCAGCCCGACAGGGTACCTTCATGTAGGCGGTGCCCGCACTGCTTTGTATTCCTGGTTATATGCCAAAAGCCAAGGAGGAGAGTTCGTTCTACGTATTGAAGATACCGATTTGGAACGATCAACAGACGATGCTAAACAAGCTATTTTAGATGGTATGCAATGGTTGGGACTGACCTGGGATAAAGGGCCTTATTATCAAACGGAACGCTTCGATCGTTACAAAGCCTTGATTCAGCAACTGCTGGATGAAGGTAAAGCATATAAATGTTTTATGCGTCCTGAAGAGCTAGATGCCATACGGGAAGAACAAAAAGCGAAAGGGGAAAAACCCCGTTATCCGGGCACTTGGCGTGATCGCACGGATCATCCTGCCGATGAGCCTTTTGTTATTCGTTTTAAAAATCCGCTGGAAGGCTCCGTTGTTATCCAAGATCATATTCGCGGAAAAATAGAGATTAACAACAGTGAATTGGATGATTTGATCATTCAGCGCTCTGATGGTTCGCCGACCTACAATTTTTGTGTTGTGGTAGATGACTGGGACATGGGCGTTTCTCATGTGGTGCGCGGTGAAGATCATATCAACAATACACCTCGGCAAATTAACATCCTAAAAGCACTGGGTGCACCGATCCCTGAATATGCCCATGTGTCGATGATATTGGGGGATGATGGTAAGAAATTGTCCAAACGCCACGGTGCGGTTAGTGTAATGCAATACCGGGATGACGGCTTTTTGCCCCAGGCGTTATTGAATTATTTGGTCAGACTGGGGTGGTCCCATGGTGATCAGGAAATATTCTCTGTTGATGAAATGATTGAGCATTTTAGTCTTGATGACATCGGTCAGTCTGCGTCGGCGTTTAATACAGAGAAGCTTATCTGGTTAAACCAGCATTATATGAAAACCTTGCCGGTGAGCGAAGTGGCAGCCAGAGCAAAGTGGCATTTTGATCATATGGGGATCGATCTTAGTGGGGGCCCAGCACTTGAGGCCGTTATTGCGATTCAAGCTGATCGGGTGAAAACCCTTAAAGAGCTGGCTGAAATTAGTACGTACTTTTACCAGGATTTTGCTGATTTTGATGAGAAAGCAGCGAAAAAGCACTTACGCCCAGTAGCAAAACAAGCACTTTTAACCGTTAAAGAAACCTTATTGGCGGTGGACAAGTGGGATCCGGAAAATATCGGCAATGCCATTAATCAAGCCGCTGAAATACTTGGCGTAGGCATGGGGAAAGTGGGCATGCCTTTACGGGTGGCGGTTACCGGTAGCGGCAATTCGCCGTCTTTGGATATTACCTTGAATTTGTTATCAAAAGAGAAAATTGCCGAGAGAATAGACAAAGCGCTCACTTTTATAGCAAACAGAGAAAATTCTTAAAAAAAGCGTTGACAGAACAGTGGGGGATGCCTAGAATGCGCCCCGCTGTCAGGGAACAGTCATGTGAAACAACATGAACAGTTCAACGATGGGGCCATAGCTCAGCTGGGAGAGCGCTTGCATGGCATGCAAGAGGTCGGCGGTTCGATCCCGCCTGGCTCCACCAAATCCTCTTTTTATTAGAAGTTGATTTGATAGGCTGAAGGTTAAAACCTTCGGACAGAATTTTCTGTCCCCTTCGTCTAGAGGCCTAGGACACCGCCCTTTCACGGCGGTAACAG
>NZ_JBAHZB010000208.1:0-1941 GCF_036697315.1 Alteromonas sp. 14N.309.X.WAT.G.H12 | reverse complement strand
AGAATACATCGTTAAAGATGGTGATGTGATCCACTTCCGCTTTAATGTGTAAATTGCCAAATGAAAAAAACACCGCCTTAAAGGCGGTGTTTTTATTTATGTTATAAAAAGCGTAAACACAAGCCAATAACAAAACCCGTGATGATCAATTGCATCAGACAAAACCCCATAATGTCTTTTGCACGAAGCCCAGCAATTGCCAACACGGGCAAGGCCCAAAAAGGTTGAATTAGATTGGTCCATGCATCACCCCAGGCTACGGCCATTGCCACCCGACTCACATCGGCGCCTAATTCCAAGGCTGCAGGCAACATCACCGGCGCCTGAACGGCCCACTGTCCACCTCCCGAGGGCACAAAGATATTCACAATGCCGGCACTAATAAAACTCCACACCGCCAGCGACTCTGGGGTAGCAAAGCTAATTAGCCAAGTGGACAGGGTTTCTGCCAAGCCAGACTGCACCATCACCGCCATAATGCCAGCGTAAAAGGGAAACTGGATCACCACCCCACCGCCGCCTTTTATTCCTTGCTGCAAACTATGGAGCAAATGACGGGGCGTGCCGTGAAGGCTGATGGCAAGGAAAAGAAACAGGGTATTGACAATATTCAGGTTCAAACCACCGCCATTAAAAAAGTAATAACCCAAATAAATTAAGCCGGACAAACCTATTAGCTGAGATAAGATCACACTGTTTTCCAGCTTGTCGGCAGGCCGGGTAGAAGCCACCGGCGGCGCAGACGCCTCCTGTAAGTCTTCCGGGGATACGATGACACTGTTTTTGCTATCTGGCAGCATCAAGCGATTTACAAGGGGCACAACAACGAACAAGATTGCCAGTAAGACAATATTAAAAGTGGCAAACAAGGTGTGTGAGGTGTCAATAACGCCAATTTGATCTTCGGCAAAGTGCCCTGGCGTGGCGATAGCTAAAGGAATAGAGCCGGCAAGGCCACCGTGCCAAACAACAAACCCTGAATAAGCGCTAGCAACCAGTAATCGGTAATCCACCGCCGTACGTCGGGCTAGGGCCTTCGCGAACAACGCACCGGCAACTAAACCAAAGCCCCAATTTAGCCAACTGGTCGTTAACGAGACTAGGGTTACCAGAACAATGGCTTTGCCGGGCGTGTTACCTAGTAAAGCCAGTTTTTCTAAAATCTGTTTGACCAAAGGCGTACTTGCCAGCATAAAACCACTCACCAATACCAGTAGCATCTGCATGGAAAAGGTAAGCAGCCCCCAAATTCCCCCACCCCATTGTTGTAAAATCAGTATGGGCGCTTGGTCTTCAACAAGATAAGCCGCCATAAAGGTGACTAAAGTCAGCAGAAGAACAAGGACAAAAGGATCGGGCAGGTATTTTTCCACTAGCCGAACAAAGGGTTGAGCCGCACGGTTTAGCATAGTTAATCATTCAAATTTTAACATCTTTGTTACACGATACCCAAAATCACAGCGGTTTCTCAAGTTTTTAATCACCATCATTGGGCTACCTAAACCGAAACGTCATGGACAAAGCTACCAATAAACAGCCTTTTTATCGGTGCATATTGGTGACATTATCGACATATCGACGATGAATTGGCCACGACAGTACACAATCTGAGCATTTAAAAAAAGTTAGTAAAAAAGGGGTTGACGGTCGAGATTCATATCAGCATAATACGCGCCACTTCCTGAGAGGGAAGAGAATGAAAGAGGCTACGTAGCTCAGTTGGTTAGAGCACATCACTCATAATGATGGGGTCGCAAGTTCGAATCTCGCCGTAGCCACCATTCTTTCAATTCTCTCAGGTATGTCTATTTTGCGGGAGTGGTGGAATTGGTAGACACGCTGGATTTAGGTTCCAGTGCTTCACGGCGTGAGAGTTCAAGTCTCTCCTTCCGCACCATTATTGGGGTATAGCCAAGTGGTAAGGCAGCGGGTTTTGATCCC
>NZ_JBAHZB010000207.1:0-1945 GCF_036697315.1 Alteromonas sp. 14N.309.X.WAT.G.H12 | reverse complement strand
GACCCACTTAGCGGTAAAGTAAAATTGACCCACCTTTAGCGTTTATACTTCATTTTGTTTATTGGTAACTGGGGCTATTCCAGCGGTTTTCTTGCCTCTAAGCCGGTAACTATTTCCTGCAATTTGTACGATATGAGCATGATGTAACAGTCTATCTAACAAGGCAGCAGTCAGCGTTTGGTCGTCAGCGAAGGCCGTTGACCATTGTGAGAACGGTAAGTTACTCGTGACGATTACACTGCCATGCTCGTAGCGTTTAGCAATCACGTTAAAGAACAGATTGGCTTCTTCTCTCCCGAAGGGTAAATAGCCTATTTCGTCTATGACCAATAGCTTTGGGGCGAGTACACTACGTTTAATATACCCTTCCAGCCTGTCTTGTTTTTTGGCTGTACCTAGTTGCAACATTAAATCGGCCGCGGTAATAAAACGTACTTTGATGCTTTTTTGAATGGCCTGATAAGCGTAGCTTAGTGCCAAGTGGCTTTTTCCCACACCACTTGGGCCAAGTAATACGATGTTCTCAGCTCGCTCGATAAATGCGAGGCTGGTTAGTTCTTGAAGCTGTTTTTTAGGTGCACCAGTAGCGAACTTGAAGTCGTAATCTGCGAACGACTTAATGGCCGGTAGACCCGCGAACTTAAGCAGTGTTTCTCTCGTTCGCTGCTGCCTTGCTTCTACTTCAATATTCAACAGCGATTCTAGGAAGTCAGCCAACGAGCTTTCTTTCCCAGCGGCGTTGTCAGCAATGGCAGACCACTCGGTTGCTAAGGTGCATAACTTTAGGCTATCACAAGCTTGTTGTATTCGTTCCATTTGCAAGTTCATGGCTGCGCCCTCAACAACTGGTCATAAACACTCAGTGGGTGCTGGAAGCTTTCAACGGGGACGGCCCTGCGTGAGGGTATTCGTGATGAGTTATCAGATAGAGATTTTAACGGCAACGCAGCTAATGCCCGTTGCTCTTTAATTAACAAGGCCGCTGGCGTTTGTTTTGTCGTTCCGTGTATTCTTTGATTGGCAACATCTTCGAGCCAAGGCCCGATATGTGCGTTGGCCGTTTCAACATCCAAGGTAAGTCCGGCTTGCTTTAATGTTGCTGCAAGCGGCGTAATAAAACTGTTTTTTAGGTAACCATTAAACCGCTCCACTTTACCTTTGGTTTTCGCTCGGTAAGGGCGGCACGCTCTTAATCTGAACCCATAATCAGACGCCAGTTCAAGAAGGTGCTTATTCCATCGGTGGCGACCATCGCCGTAGGCATCCCGCTCAATCATCAAGCATTTGGCGTTATCAAATAGGATTTCCTTCGGAACACCACCGAAGTAATGTAGCGCTTCGCGGATCCCGTTTATCCAATCGTCCTGTTTCTCATATGTGCTGAAACGCACGTAAGTGCCACGGCTAAAGCCCATCGTCGCCACAAACGCCTTAAGCTTAGCGTGACCACGCTTAATCGTCGTAAAGTCTACCTGCATCTGTTGTCCAGGCGCGGTTTCGAAGCGAACGATATCGTCTTCCGTTTTGGGTTTAAATTGCCGAATGTAGATTTTTAAAATGCCTTCTTTGCCGTCGTATCCCTGCGTTTGAATCTCGCGTAACAAAACCGTCGCAGGGATCCAATAGGGCTTAGCAGCCTCAATCCGTTCTCGAACGTAAGGTTTGAAAGGATCTAACTTTGAAGGCCGATCTGGCCTTGGCCCATAATTAGGTGTGCGGGCGAGGTCGCGCAAATAACAACGAACGGTGTTTCGAGCGATACCGAGTTGACGGCTAATAGCTCGGATACTGTGACCTTGTTGATGTAGCACATGAATATCCACTAGTGACTCCTGATTTAGCATTGCATCTCAACCACCGTTTTTTCATAACCGGTGATCATTGTGCCTCAGGTGGGTCAATTTTAAATTGTCGTTAGTGGGTCAGTTTTACATTGCCGGTGACA
>NZ_JBAHZB010000206.1:0-2072 GCF_036697315.1 Alteromonas sp. 14N.309.X.WAT.G.H12 | reverse complement strand
CCGTTGCATACTGGGTGGCATCAGGGGCAGCCGTTTATCCAGCAAGCAATAGCGTGACTGACAAAAGTCCTCAAGCAATTGTGTTGAAAACCTTGACCAGTGTTGAATGAGAAAATGATCAAACAGGATATCTAAGGTAACACCGGCAAACCGCCGCTGCTCGGGGCTAAACTGTGCGCGCGCCCAGCGCGTAAGCGCGTGGCTGTCGGTAAATTTATCCACCAATAAATGATTTTGTAGCCCAGCTTGGACGGGGGCGGGTAAATCTTGGTGATTCACGCCTTTTTGAAAGTCACCGAGGAGATTGCCAAAACAAGAATCGGGTGTGGGCAGAGCAATAAATAAATGGGCCAGATAATTCATAAAATACTAACTGCTATACCTGTTTGATGAGAAAGGGTGGACGTTTATGCCCACCCATCCTTCGTTAGCGAGGGTATTTCGCTGGTGTGGTAGATGAAGGCAAAGCGGCGCTAATAAATGCGCGAATATCTTCATTTGCCGTCTGCAGATCGTCATGACGTAAATACATCATGTGACCACTGCGGTATCCTTTAAAGGCGAATCTGTCCTTCATTTTTCCACTGGGATCAAGCTGGTGCATGGTGTATTTGGCATCAAAATAATTGGTTGCGCCATCATAATAGCCCGACTGGATCATCACGTGGAGATAGGGATTGGTGGCCATGGCGTGGCGTAAATCCTCACCGGTATGATTATTCTGTCTATCCCAAGGATGTACCGGCCCAAACATATTGTATTTAATGTCAGTGGTGAATTTTAAATCCTTTTTGATATAAGCATTGATGGCCGGGGTAAAGGCATGAAGCCAGGCGTTGAGTTCAGCATTGTAATCCGGTTTGTCTCCGCTTTCTTTTTTGTCAATGCCGATGTATCTGCTGTCTAAGCGACCGATGGTTTTACCTTCATCGCGAAGTAAGGCTTTCCAGAAATACCAAGGGCTTACGTCGAGATTATTTTGCAAGATTTCATCTTCTGATAAACCGGAATAAGCGGCAAACTGCTTAACCACAGCTTGCTTTTCACTGTTAGGTAACCACGCGCCTTTTGCCAGTGCGGGCAACAGGGTTTCTACGGCAAACTTCTCCACTTGCGGTAATACCTCTTCTAAAGGCTGTTCCTGGTATTTAGCGGCGAGCTTGTTGTGATACCAGGCCGCGGCGGCAAAATAGGGGAGTCTATTGGCCGCTTCCACCGGGCCATCACGACGTATGCCTAAATCGGTAGGGGAAACCAGGATCACTCCATTTAAATACATCCATTGTTGCTCTTGCAACGCACCGGCCAAGCCTGACACTCGGGCGGTACCATAACTTTCACCAATTAGAAACTTCGGTGACGGCCAGCGGTTCTGTCTGCTGACAAAGGTATTGAGCCATTCCGCTAAGTATTCGATATCCGCATTGACGCCAAAGAACATACTGCGCTGTTTTTCATCACTGGGCATGTTTCCGTCGGCATCGGGCAGAACGCGGCTATAGCCGGTATTTACCGGATTAACATAGACGATGTCAGCCACATCCAAAACAGAGTAAGGATTGTCTTTCACCCCATAGGGTTGCAATGGGTAGCCTTCGTCATCGATGTTTAAAATCTTCGGGCCAGTGTAGGCAATATGCATCCATACCGAGGCGGAGCCCGGACCACCATTAAAACTAATTAATAATGGCCGTGATGCCACGTCCTTTACATCATCCCGCTGGTAATAGGTATATTGGAGCGTTGCTATTGGTTGACCTTCTTTATCCCAGACCGGCTGCATGCCAATGGTAGCCGTGTAGTTTATGCGATTACCCTTGATGGTTGTTTTGTGTTTAGTGGTAACGGCAGTTTCTACCGGTACGGTGCGGGCGTAGGCCTCCGTTTTGCTTTCCTGCGCTTGCAATGGCGCTGATAACAAGGCAGTAAATAGCATGCCCATGCACATCATAGATGCGGAATTAACGGCTAATAATTTCATGAATCTTCCTCTGTCGGGTAAGGTATTATTATGGGTATTGACGTTTTAAACGATACAGCAAAACCGCCGCACGTTTGGATTGTGCAGGCAG
>NZ_JBAHZB010000205.1:0-2230 GCF_036697315.1 Alteromonas sp. 14N.309.X.WAT.G.H12 | reverse complement strand
ACCCAATACAGTCAGCCATTACTGGGGTTAGCCCTTTGTTTATTTGCCGGTTGGGTTTGGCGACGTGATATTATCCTGAATGAAATAAAGCAGGGGTATGACAACGCAGAAGCCAGCTTGTTTTGGAAAATCTGGCCCTGGTACGTCAAATTTGTATGTCCAGTGGTCATCCTCCTAATGTTTATTCGGTCTGTACTTTAAGAGTCTTAATAATATGAATAAAACAATAAAAGACCCGTCTTTATTAGATGCATTTATTCCCATTGTTTCCCTTATCATTATGATGGGAGGTGCGGTTTACCTTTTTGCAGATGATTCTTCCTACGGCCCGAATCAGATTGCCTTGCTACTGGGTACTGGCCTTGCTGCCATTATCGGCATGAAAAATGGACATCGCTGGAAAGACATCGAAGCCGGCATCATAAAAGGGATATCCATGTCGTTAGGGGCATGTTTGATCCTACTGGCGGTGGGCTCGTTAATTGGTACCTGGATGTTATCGGGTACCGTACCTACACTCATTTATTACGGGTTACAGCTTCTTAATCCATCCTTTTTTTATGCCGCCACCTGTTTGATTTGCGCCGTTGTTGCCATGAGCATTGGCAGTTCTTGGACCACCGCCGCCACCGTAGGTGTGGCGTTAATGGGGGTTTCAACAGGCATGGATATGTCCGCGGCGGTAACTGCTGGCGCCGTGGTTTCCGGTGCCTATTTTGGTGATAAAATCTCCCCCTTATCCGAGACCACGAATCTGGCACCTGCTGTGGCAGGAACGGATTTATTTGAACATATTCGGTATATGTTGTGGACCACCATCCCCAGTTTTATTATTGCATTAATACTGTTTGTTATTGTTGGCTTTAGTGAGGTGAAAACCGCGTCGGTAGAGCGTATAGAACAAATGCAGCAGCTGCTCGGCGATTCTTTTCACATTGGCTGGCATTTATTAATTCCATTAGTGGTATTGCTTACATTAGCGGTACGCAAAATGCCCGCATTTCCGGCGGTCTCTATTGGTGCCTTGCTAGGCGGTTTATGGGCGGTGATTTTTCAAGGAGACGTTGTCGCGTCTTTAGCCCTTGATAGTGACTCCCAGGGCATTGGGGCATTAAAGGTGGTGTGGACAGCCTTGTTTGCTGGTGTAAGCTTCTCTACGCCAGATGAAAACCTCAATGCCTTATTGAGCCGTGGCGGAATGTCTTCTATGTTAAATACAATATGGTTGATAATCTGTGCCATGTCATTTGGTGCCGTTCTTGAACGGGTAGGGCTACTGAAACGGGCAGTGGGGATTATCCTCCATGGCGCTAAATCGGCTGGCGATATGATTAGTCGTACCATTTTGACCTGCATTGGGACTAATCTGGTAACGGCAGATCAATATATGTCTATTGTTATGCCGGGGCGTATGTATAAAAAAGAATTTGAAAAACGGGGCCTTAATCAGCTCAATCTTTCCCGTAGTTTAGAGGATGGTGGCACATTAACGTCACCGCTGATCCCTTGGAATACGTGTGGTGCGTATATGCAAGGGGTGCTGATGGTGCATCCGTTTGAGTATATATTCTATACTTTCTTTAATGTGATAAATCCCATCCTTGCGGTAATTTACGCGTATCTTGGCATTAAAATTCTTCGCTTGGAACCGCCGTTTCAACCTGTTGAAAAAGAGGAAGAACGCACCTAGTTTTTATTTAAGGGGTACTCATGAGTGTCAATATTAAACGTCGGCTTGATTATAAAAAGCCGGCTTTCACCATTACGCACGTATGTATGCACGTGTGCCTCCATCCTACGCAGACCCAGGTAAAATGTACCACTTCGGTCACCCGAATCGGTGACCACGATGCGCCCCTAAGCCTCGACGGTGAACAACTGTCGCTAGTCGGTGTGCGTATCAATGGTGAGCCCTATCAGGATTATGAAAAAACAGAAGGGGGGCTCGTGCTCAATAATGTGCCTGATACCTTCGAACTTGAAATTGAAACCCATATTGATCCTGAAAATAATCATGCCTTGGAAGGCCTTTATTTATCAAATGGTGTGTATTGCACCCAATGTGAAGCGGAAGGGTTCCGGCGTATTACCTATTTTCTTGATCGCCCGGATGTACTGGCAACCTATGAAGTTACCGTATTAGGCGATAAGGCCTCCTGTCCGACGTTACTGTCAAATGGTAATCCTGTGGATGCTGGCGAGAATGAAGACGGCACACACTGGGTATCCT
>NZ_JBAHZB010000204.1:0-2236 GCF_036697315.1 Alteromonas sp. 14N.309.X.WAT.G.H12 | reverse complement strand
AAAATGAAGTATAAACGCTAAAGGTGGGTCAATTTTACTTTACCGCTAAGTGGGTCTAAATTAGATTACCGTTGACAAAGATCTGTTTGAAATCCGGGAATGGCCCGGATAAACGACCAAATCCGGCCTAAAAAGGCAGAATATTGCCCAAAATTGAAAATTTAGCGCTCAATTTTTAGACGGGTAATGCAACGTCTCGCTCAAGACCTAAATTGCAGGACTTATTCGCAGTTTCCCTAGAAAATCACCTATCTTGGGATAGTAATATGCCAACACCAATAATATTGAAACACCCGTTATAGCAAACCCCTCTAGGATTTCGCCATATTTTGATAAATTAAAATAACAATATTTATAGGCATATACCGTTACGCCAATATTTATAGCAAGATACAAATAAATGATGATGGGCAATCGACTAACCTTCCGTGTATGTATAACGCCGCAATCACGCGCTTGTCGCGTGCACGGCCTTGTTAAAGCGATTCCTTTTCATAACTTATTATAAGGTCCCACAGTTCTTTCAAGAGCGCAGCACTTGCTGGAAAAAGCACCTTTGAAAACTCGACATACTCTTCGTCCAATGGCGCATTATGACCGATAGCAAAATGTGGCCCACCTCTTAGAAGTTCTGGGCTTCTATGAGGAATATCACTGTGCGCGATCAACTTGTCTCTATACTCAATCGCTTGCTTATGGACTTCACAAAATTCTTTTGGAACATATTTCTTATCAAGACGCCACTTCCCTTTATCTCTATATTGGGATTCATTTCCAGAGAATGGCCGCGCGTAAGACACGATTGATGCCTTTATAAGCACCACTCGCATCCGGTCGCTAACTGCATCGCTAAGCATCTCAAGAGATTTTACACACTCCTGAATGTCGCCAGCGCAAAGCCTATAAAATACGTATCTTTCTTCCGTCAATGAGTCCATAAGCCTTAACTTTAAGCTAAGGGGTGCTAGCATATGGGCTATAATCCGAACGAAGTGAGTCAGCCCACATGTTAGCGTCCCAGCGACCGGAGGGAGCGGCTTGAGCGTTTTGTTAGCCGCGTTCGTGCCAATACCCTGGTTTTCGGTGGTTGTGCATAATAGCTACCACACTAATTTCCCTGTTTTCAATAATTTTATAAATAATAGAGTATGGGAACCTGCTTAAGACAAAGCGTCGATGAGTTTGCCCATTTTTGTCCATGCCGATGGCAAAGAGCTAACTGAATCGATGGCTCCCTTGAGTTCTTGGGTAAATTCGTGACCCAACCCCAGTGACTGCTTTTGATACCAATCAAACGACTCTTTTATTTCCCTTTTAACCTCTGGGTGAAAGGAAACAGGCAACATCTTTTAATTTAGATCCTTTTCTATCTCTTCCCAACTAATGCTTTTTACCGCACCAGACTCTAGCTCTGCGCTGCGAGCTTCTGCAAGTTTTACCCACTCAGATTCCACATCGCTATCAATCTTAGTATCCATAGCCGTTAAAAGACAGTGGGCAGCAAGAGCTTTCTCTTTAGTACTGAGTTGCTCGATATTTTCAAGCATCACTTTTAATGCATCAGACATAAAATAACTCCCATTGAGTATGATTTGATATTACCACTAAAAAAGAGAAGTGAAAGGCTGGATTTACAAGTATCGGCTAACACTTTCTATAACCGGTGGTGGCCGCTTTTGCCAACATCCGGTTCATAGTTTTGTTAGGCATCGTTAAAACAACCTAAGTATCGAACCGCTTGTTCCCATTTTGGGTCATCGTGTAATTCAAGATGCACACATCGATTACTATTAAGTTTAATTGAAATAGAATCAAGTACAGATTTGTAATTTGATAATTTAGGAAAATAAACAATAATTTCGCGTTCTCCATAATATGTTTCTCTGCCTATTAAAATCGGCAAAGTAACTTCGGATAGCATACTGAGTAAAGTATCTTCAATATCATTTAATATTTCAGCTTCACTGTCTGTTGGTAATTTATGACCCTGAACTTCCATTAATTCAATAGTAATGATCAAGCAACTAGGGTATTCATTTTTACCATAGAATTGCTTAAGGCTATCGTTAACTGACATGAAGTAAGGATGGCCATTTGAAGTTCCTTTGACAATAACCCATTCTTCCAACGGTAATTCCAAGTTATCTCTCCCTAGATGCCTAACACCCACATAAGGGGCAGTAATACGTGGGCTAAAATTTGGAGCGAAGCGACAGAGCCCACGTGTTACTGTCCC
>NZ_JBAHZB010000203.1:0-2311 GCF_036697315.1 Alteromonas sp. 14N.309.X.WAT.G.H12 | reverse complement strand
GGCCTTGATATTGGTGTGGGGGCCAATGTTATTTATCCCATTATCGGTAGTCAGGTTTACGGTTGGTCATTTGTGGGCAGCGATATAGATAAAACCTCTGTTAAGGCATGCAACACCCTTGTACGAAAGAATAAAGCGTTAGCTGGGTTGGTTACAGCCCGTCATCAGTTAGAAAAAAATTGTATTTTCAACGGGATTGTCCAGAAGGATGAAACCTTCGCGTTTACTCTGTGTAACCCACCTTTTCATAAATCTGCGGCACAAGCGCATAAAGGCACCTCGCTGAAAACGGCAAATTTAACCCGGAACAAACTCAAACGTTCAGGTAAAGGGGCCACACATAAGCACGGGACTAGTTTAAATTTTGCCGGTACCTCAAATGAACTCTGGTGTGACGGTGGTGAGCTGGCCTTTATTCAAAGTATGGTTAAAGAAAGTGTGCAGATAAAAGATCAGGTAGGCTGGTTTACCTGTTTAGTGTCGAAAAGTGCCCATTTAAAGCCCATCGCCAAAAGTATCGAATACTACGGTGCTTCGCAGTATAAGAAGGTGGATATGGGCCAAGGACAAAAGCAAAGTCGATTTATCGCATGGACGTTTCGCTAATTACACAGCATATCTATCAACGCCCTAGCTTTTATTCGTTGCTGGTTATCTTCACAAGCTTAATATATGTGCTTGAGTTTGGTGTCCTTAGGAATAACCACGGTTTGTCCGGGGATTGGGTGATCTCCGTGGCACTATTTAATGCCTCGATGTAGCGTTGTTCTTGCATCATTAAAGCGGGTGAACACATTTTGCGCGTAACGGCCAACTTCGATGTGGCCAGGGTGTTTTCTGCCTGCATAAAGGTACCGGTAAAGTTATTACACCCTGTGCTTCCAGAAAGGGTATTGCCAGTCACGTTTAAGGTAATATGGCTACTATCGATGACGCCTTGGCCACTGATATCTTCAACTTGCCATTGTCCCTCTAAGGCGGGCGATAATGCCTTGTTTTCTGATTGGCTGGCACAGCCGGTAAGGAAGAGGATAGCGATGGTCGTACTCCATCTTTTAATGGTCATGAATGCTCCTTGTGAATGAAGAGGATAGTCAATGTTTCGGGCAATATGGATTATCCATTCAATGCATGAATAGGATATGAACAACACTCTACCTTTTCATTAATTGTAAGGGAACATATTGAAGGGTAAAGTAAAAGCGCAATCGCTCACTATACTTAAATAAGGTGGTCGGTTATATTGTTGAACAATTGTTTGAATTTTTGGACAGCCTTTAGTGAGAGCAAAAGCGACATCCCTTGATATTGCGTATCGAGCGGGTGTGTCACAATCAACAGTTTCCCGCGCATTGCGAAATAGCCCCTTGGTGAGTGAAGAAACTCGCAAAAAAGTGCAGGAAATAGCCCGCGAACTCAATTATACCGTGGATAAAAACGCAAGTAATTTGCGTAAGCAACAAAGCGGTACCTTGGCGCTCTTATTGTTTGAAGATCCCACCGACGATAACTCCGCCATTAATCCTTTCTTTTTATCTATGCTTGGCAGCATTACCCGGGCGTGTGCCAACAATGGCTATGATTTATTAGTCTCGTTTCAACAAATGAGTGATAACTGGCACGCAGACTTCGAAGACAGCAACAAAGCCGACGGCCTTATCTTGTTGGGTTATGGCGATTACGTGCACTTTGAGGAAAAGCTAAAACATCTCGCTCAGTTGAAAACCCATTATGTCAGTTGGGGGGCAGAACTAAAGCAAGCCGGGGCTTTTGCCATTGGCAGTGATAATGTTGAAGGGGGCAGACAAGCGACACAACATATCATCGATAAAGGGCGTAAACGTATTGCTTTTTTAGGAACGGCTTCTAGCCATGCGCCGGAGTTTTTTGACCGCTATAAAGGCTATTGTCAGGCAATTGAAGCCGCGGGTTTACAGGTTGAGCCTCAGTTACAGCGCAATGCCTTGTATACCGAAGAAGCCGGCTATAAGGCCGCCTGCGAACTATTGGGATCTCAGCATCAGTTCGATGCTATTTTTGCCGCCTGTGATCTTATTGCTATTGGTGCCATGCGTGCACTGAAAGCGAAAGGTTTAAGGGTACCCGAGGATGTAGCGGTGGTGGGCTTTGACGATATCGTATTAGCTAATTTTTCCAACCCACCCTTAACGACCATGAAACAGGACACCTTGTTAGCAGGGGAATTATTAGTAAAAACCCTTATTGATTCGATTGTGGGGCGGGAAGTAAACAATGTACTCATACCGCCCAAATTGATTGTTCGGGAGTCTTGTTAAGACACCTTGCTAGG
>NZ_JBAHZB010000202.1:0-2315 GCF_036697315.1 Alteromonas sp. 14N.309.X.WAT.G.H12 | reverse complement strand
GGATAGAAGTACGTACGCAGTCCATGGTGGTATCACCACCACCAAGAACCACCACAGTTTTATCTTTCATATCAATGTAGTCGGCAGGATCTTTCTCCAGCCCCATGACGCGATTAGTATTCGCTACAAGGAAGGGCAATGCTTCGTAAACACCTTCTACGTGTTCGTTATCAAAGCCACCTTGCATGGATTTATAGGTTCCCATGCCAAGGAAAACCGAGTCGTATTGATCCAGCAAGGTCTGAAAATCTACGTCTTTACCGATTTCGGTGTTCATCACAAATTCCACACCCATCTCGGTGAAGATTTCCCGACGACGCTTTATGACTTCTTTTTCCAGTTTGAACGATGGAATACCAAAGGTCAGCAATCCACCGATTTCTTCATACTTATCAAAAACGACAGGTTTCACGCCGTTGCGCACAAGGACGTCTGCACAGGCTAAGCCCGCGGGTCCTGCGCCTACAATGGCCACTTTCTTGTCGGTCCATTCCACGTCGGACATGTCTGGACGCCAGCCCATTTCAAAAGCGGTGTCGGTGATGTATTTTTCAATACTGCCAATGGTGACAGCACCGAATTCATCGTTCAATGTACAGGCGCCTTCACATAGACGGTCCTGAGGACACACTCGACCACACACTTCAGGCAAGCTATTGGTTTTATGAGACAGCTCAGCTGCCTCAATAATACGTCCTTCATTTGCCAATGCTAGCCACTGGGGAATGTAGTTGTGTACAGGACATTTCCATTCACAATACGGGTTACCGCAGTCCAGGCAGCGATCTGCCTGGCCTTCTGTTTGTGACTGAGACAAGGGTTGGTAGATTTCAGCAAACTCACCTTTACGCACCACGATCGGCTTTTTAGGCGGGTCAATCCGTTCTACATCAACAAATTGGTATACATTTTTAGCCATTACTTCACCTATCTAGTTTATTGCGCCTGGATCCGCAGCTCATCACTTGAGCGGCTGATATGACCCAACAGGTTTTTCACTTCACTGGTTTTTGGTTTAATAAGCTTAATGCGCTTCAGCGACTCAGCAAAGTTAGTGAGTAACGACAGAGAATGCTCACTGCCTGTTTCTTCATAGTGTTGGTTAATCAGACCACGTAAATGCTCTGCAAGGATCACCTTGTCACCAATATCCATGATTTCCACCAGTTCAGGGTTTACACGGTTTTTCAGATCACCGGTTTCATCAAGCAGGTAAGCAAAGCCTCCGGTCATACCGGCACCAAAGTTTACGCCTACATTGCCTAATACGGCCACGATGCCGCCAGTCATGTATTCACACCCGTTGTCACCAATGCCTTCTACTACGGCGGTGGCTCCTGAGTTTCGAACGGCAAACCGTTCACCAGCACGACCCGCTGCAAACAGCTTACCGCCGGTTGCGCCGTACAGACAGGTGTTACCCATGATGGCACTGTTATGCGCATCGAAGTTGATATTTCGAGGCGGATAAATTACCAGCTTACCACCGGTCATGCCTTTACCCACATAGTCATTGGCATCGCCTTCAATGCGCATATGTAAGCCGCCGGCATTCCAAACCCCGAAGCTTTGTCCCGCGGTACCGGTGAATTGGATTTTTACCGGTACATCTTCCATATCATGATTACCATGATGTTTGGCAATTTCACCGGACAACATGGCACCCACAGAACGATCGGTGTTGCGGATGGGGTAACTTAAATGAATCCCCTTTCCAGCTTTGACTGCTTTTTGCGCATCGCGAAGCAGTTGTACATTAAGGTCACCCTTATCCATGGGCTGGTTAGTGGTTTCTGAGCAGAACAAACGGGTGTGTTCTCCCTCTACCGGTGTGGCCAGCAGTGGGGACAGGTCCAGTTTGTTTTGCTTGGCTGAAATACCGTCAATGACTTTCAGCAAGTCAGTGCGTCCTACCAGTTCATCGAACTTGCGAACGCCCAGTGCGGCCATGATTTCCCGCACTTCCTGCGCGATGAACTTAAAGTAGTTCATCACCATTTCCGGCAAGCCGATGAAATGGTCTTCACGCAGTTTTTGATCTTGGGTTGCTACACCGGTGGCGCAGTTATTCAAGTGACAAATTCGAAGGTATTTACACCCTAAGGCCACCATAGGACCGGTACCGAAACCGAAACTCTCGGCCCCTAAACAGGCGGCTTTCACCACGTCGAGGCCGGTTTTTAATCCGCCATCAGTTTGTACCCTTACCTTATGACGTAATCCGTTTTCAATTAGCGCTTGCTGGGTTTCCGCCAAACCTAATTCAAAGGGACTACCCGCATATTTCACCGACGTTAAAGGACTTGCACCTGTAC
>NZ_JBAHZB010000201.1:0-2524 GCF_036697315.1 Alteromonas sp. 14N.309.X.WAT.G.H12 | reverse complement strand
GGTGAAGACTTCACCAACTACTACAAAGGTAACTATATCGATTACGGTTTAGCTGCGTTGGGTGATTTCACTTGGAATATGGGGTTAAACCTTGTATTAGGATTGCGATACGACTCTATCGATATGCAAAGCCGTGAAGTTATTGATAAGCTAGAAGATCCTGATGATGTAGATTACGCCAAAGCCTCTGACACTGACGGAGGTATTTCCTGGACAGCCAGTGTTTCTTATAAAACGCCCATTGGCCTAATTCCCTATGCGACGGCGGCTCGTCAAACCACCGTTATTGCAGGTCAAGGCGCAGAAATCACCACAACCAATATTGCTGAAGGCACCGCTACTGCAGCCTCTAAAATGCACGAGTTTGGTGTAAAAGGCAGCTTTTTAGAGGATTCATTGTACTTTGCTGTTGATTACTACGAGCAGGAAAGAACGGATTATTCAGCCCAAAACACCACCACCAACAACACCACCAGATCCGAAGGTTACGAAGCTGAATTACGTTGGGTAGTGACAAATCAATTAGTGGTTACCGGTGGTTACACGAAAACCGAAGTCACGAACTTAAGTGCACTAGACAGTGGTCAGTATGGCCGTTTAGGTGCTGACGATCTCGACAATATTGAAGGTTATCAAATGTACGGTGGCTACTTAGCCGCAACCACTGGTATCGAAGATAACCCGAAAGCCCGTAAAGCCGGTATGCCTGAAAATATCTACACATTAACAGCAACCTACGACTTCCTAAACGGGTTAGCGGCTAACATTAACGTAGTTGATGTTGATGCAACCTACTCAGGCTTTACCCAATCAGTGAAACTGCCGGCCTACACGCTAGTCGGTGCGGGTCTTGTTTATACTCAAAACGATTGGAAATTTAGCTTAAACGTGAAGAACCTGACTAACGAAACCTACTTCCGTGCTAACTTCCCAGATTTCGCAGGGGGTGACGTCGTGTTGCCAGAACTACCTCGTAACTGGACGGCGAAAGTTTCTTATAAGTTCTAACAAAGGTAAATAGTAGACTCAAAGCACTAACATCTTGTAGTACTTCAATTTCATCAAAGCTGCCCGTGTAAGTTTTTGTGGCTCTTCACAAAACACCGCCATAGGCAGCTTTTTTTAAAGTATTACGCTTTTTCTTGACCTTTTAGTCAAAATTGCTTCACTATTAATTGTCGCGGTAAGCCTAAAAAAGTATTAAAAAAAATGGGAATCAGTCGATAATAAAAAAGTACTAGCTAGCATCAGTGCTGCTCTTATTCTAATACCTATAACGAGTTTACTCTGCGTATTGTGCTAGCGTTAATCGAAGGTTGTTGTGCCTGCAATTCAACTTCACACTCTTAAAATCAACTTATGTGGTCGAAAGTCATGACTTTCAGTATTAAACAAAAAATCATCATTGCATTAATGGTTGCTGTTATTGCAGCGGCAGTGCTCGTTGGCTCCATCAGTCAATGGATAGCTCGTGATCTTGTTAAAGACAACATGGAACAATTGCAGTTACCGTCATTGCTTAAACAAATTGGCAATCAGGTAGACCGGGAAGCCAGTGTGATGCTGGCAGTGGCCAACAGCGTAGCATCAGATCCTAACATTCTGGACTGGTCTAAAGCGGGTGCCAGTGCAGATGGCGAACGCAAACTGGTTAACTACTTAAAGGAACTGGTGGAATTTAATGATCTCACCGTTGCGTCCTTCGTGGATAAACAAACCTACAAATACTGGAATCAAGACGGTTTTTTACGCACCTTAAAAAACGATGCCCTGGACGGATGGTTTTTTGCCTACAAAGACAGCGGCCAGCCAACCTCACTGAGTTTGTATAACGAGCCGGGCGAAGGCTATCGCTTATTTGCTAATTTTCAACAGGTCAATGGCCGTGGCATGTCTGGCGTCGCTAAATCCGTTGACGAACTGCTTTCTATTATCAACGATGTAAAAATTGCTGAAACCGGCTTTGTTTACCTTGTTGACGGCAATGGCACCATCATTGCCCACCCAAATACATCCTTGTTAGGTAGTGCCCATTTATCTTCAATTACCGGCAAAGAAGCGGCCAATCGATTGCTCGCCAAGGGCGACTTTGCCATGGCCAGTCATGAAGAAGACGACGGCAACATGTTGTACGCCAGTACCTACGTAAAAAAAGCGGGATGGTACGTAATAGCGCAAGTTCCAGAGCATGAATTGTACGCCTCATTAGATAAGGGGAGTCAGCAGATAATTCTTTGGTCGTTAGTCATTGCCGGTGGGTTTGCCGTACTTGGCATTTGGTTAGCCGCGTCATTAACCAAACCTATCGAGTCTTTAGCCGACACCTTCCAACAACTCGGGAAAGGCAACGGCGATTTGCGTACCCGAATTCAGGTACCTGAACAAAAAGAAACTGCCAGACTGGTTGAAGGCTTTAATGACTTTATTAGTCATTTGCACCAAACCATATCGTCGGTAGCGCAAAGTAGCGAAGCGTTGAAATTATCAGCCTCGGATGTGGCGAATCAATCACACACCACAAAAG
>NZ_JBAHZB010000200.1:0-2573 GCF_036697315.1 Alteromonas sp. 14N.309.X.WAT.G.H12 | reverse complement strand
CTTCTTGAGTACGTCTAAAATCAAAATATCTGACTTGCGGGTTCTGATGCACATCGTTCCACCAGTATTGCCCTTTAATCACGACTTTTCCATCAAATGTGGCCACAAAATCATCAATTCTGATATGTAAGCCTATTACAGGGTACATTTGTGAATACATATCATCGGGGATCATAAAAATGTTGCCGGCCTCCCACAAAGCGTCTCTCAGTGCCCGTTGAAACCCTGTGGCCATAGGCTCTGCCCATACATGATTTTGTGAAAAGTAGAGGGTAGAGGAGCCGGTTTGCATGGCCAATGAACGCTGTGCAAGATAATCTGGTAATACGATTTGTTCAATTCTTACGTAGTATTTTGCTGTCGTAGCCGAAGGCGATATGGACGAGGAGGGGGCATGCAGCACATAGTACTGCAAGGAAGCCGGTGACGAACTACAACCGGCTAATAATACAATGCACAAAAAAAGTGATAGGGATCTAATTGTCATGATTTTGGCCTTTTGCTGCGGCGCGAGGTTGCCGATCTTCTTTACTGTTGTCTGAAAAAATTAATCCGTTGGGTTTTTGATTAAGCTGTATCAATAGCGGCTGGATGTTGCGCAAGGTTTCTTGCATCGCATCTACAGTTTCTTTTATTTCCCCTTTACTTAATCCACCTTCGGAATAATTCTTCACTAGCGCTGAGACATTTACCAATACCTCATTTAAATTATCATTCAATGCTTTGGCATCAATGTCATCCATAAGCACATCAAAATCGTTACTGGCGGTTTCAACTCGGTTAGCCGCACTTTTTAAATCGCTAATGACATTAGTGACGTTTGTGACGAGTTCTTCTAATGGCAATTTATTGATTTTATCCAGTATTGCATCTGCTTTTTGGGTTATTTGCGTAAACTCGTTAGAGACGGTGGGAATGATCTCAATGCCATTGATGCTTTTTACCGGTGAAGGCTTAGCGCTGCTGTCGTGTTGTAAATCGACATAGAGGCCGCCGGTTAAGACATTGCCCATCCGTAAGGTGGCTCGCAGATCCTGCTGGATCCACTGATGCATAGCATCCTGAATGGCCGTTAAGCTTTCCTGGTTATCTTGCTGTAATACCTTGCCTGGATATATCCGTATTAAAACGGGGATGGGGTAGTTTTCGTCCAGAATGTTACCATCGATTAATTCGATGGGATTAATTTTAACCACTTCTCCCACTTCGATGCCGCGATATTCCACCGGTGCCCCTTTTGTTAGGCCTCTCACCGTTTCGTCGATAAGTAACAGAAAACTGGCGTACAGCTTATATCGGGCATTAGAAGCCTCGTTGTCGTCAGAAAATATACGAAAAGTGGCATTTTCTTTTACCGGATCACCAGAGTCTGAGCCGGCGGGGATGCCAAAGGTCACGCCGTTTGCCAACAAGGTTTCAAGTGAGCCTGTTTCTACTTTCAAACCGCTCGATTTAAGATGAAGCTTCACCCCACTGACATTCCAAAAGCGCGTATTTTGGGTGATGAGTTTGTGGTAGGGCGCTCCAATAAACGCACTGTAATACACTATACGTTCATCAATGTTAAATTCGGCTTCTTCAAATTCACCGACTTTAAACCCTTTATAAATGATGGGATCGCCGGGCTTATAGGCAAATTCATCATTACTTTTTAGTGTGACATGAAGCCCCGGGGTACCTGAAGGCGTAGACGGCGGACGTTCAAGGGCGGTGAAATGAAATTGTTCTTTCCCTGACGCATCGGCTGTCATGGCGATATAGGAACCAGAAAGCAAGGTGTTAAGCCCTGACACCTCAGAAAAGCTAATACGTGGCGCTACAACCCAAAATTGGGTGTTTTCCGTAAGTAGATTGGCCGCGCTGGCATCAATACGCGCCGTCACCAATACGCCGTCTAAATCGGGTTTAAGGACAATTTTCTTTACCTGCCCTATTTCCAGGTCCCGCACTTTAATCGGGGTTTTATTGACTTCTATACCGCTGGCGGATTTCAATTCAAGGGTAATCAGTGGCCCCTGATTTTTCCATTGATACCACACCATCCAGCCACCAATAATTACCGCAATGATAGGGATGAGCCACACTTTCGAGATATGGGTTGTCGATTTTATATTGGCCTCTAGGCTCATGTAGTTTCTTTCCTATTTTGCCAAATCAAGCGATTGTCGAATGTCATTGCCGCCACCATTGTTATAAATACGACCCCACAGAATGCTATTGCTGCCGGTCCCGGATGAATAGCGATGGTGTTTCCCAGTTGTACTAAGGCAACCAGTATTGCAACCACAAAAACGTCTATCATTGACCAGCGTCCTATGCCTTCGGTGAGTCGATAAAAGCGGGTTCTCACTTTCGTTCCTCGGGTCAAACCTTTTTGAACACTTAAGTTCAACCACGTTAGAATGAGTATTTTTGCTACAGGAATCAATACACTGGCGCAAATTATAATTATTGCCACCGGATAATCACCGGATTCCCAAAGCGTAATGGCGCCACCCACAATGGTGCTGGGTTCGTCGCGACCAAATAATTGGGTGTGCATGATGGGTAAAAGATTTGCCGGAATGTACAGC
>NZ_JBAHZB010000001.1:337152-340897 GCF_036697315.1 Alteromonas sp. 14N.309.X.WAT.G.H12 | reverse complement strand
GACCAATATCAGCAAGGTGACACGACCTACGTCAGCGCCGAAATAACCTTGCTGATATTGGTCAGCTCGGGCTTGTCCTTTGCTAACTTTAACAGCCTGGCATCAATTGCCCTGAACCCTTCGCTTGATGTTTTCTTACTTTTTATTGTGTAAGACGCAAGGTAAATGAGAAGGTTAGGATCTGTTGACGCCCATTCAACATCAAAATTTAACGCTCTTGTTATATCATCTTGGAATGCAAGCGATGATGTAAGTTCTCCGTGGGCTGTATAAAGCTTATACCATTCCAACCTGAGTGCTGAATCATCCGGTACCGAGACAAAACGAGGTAAACCGACTTGCGCATTGTCTCGCAAACCAACGGAGACTTTACGGTAAAAAAGGCTTAGAGACGGATTATCAAGAAGTTCGGCTTTGAAACGTGTGAGGTGCGGCATCAAATAACGATAATTGAAGTTAGGTACGCTTTCTGGTGTTTTCGATACTATAGACAGAATGAATTCATCAAGCCACGCAGAACATTGTTTGACCTCGCCCAGCTCCATTTCTTCCGCATCGGTGACAGAGGGCTTTGGCATCCTGATGTGCTTCCACTCACCTCCTAATATAATGTCAGCTAAAACAATACGCGCTTCAATTCCATCAATAGCATTCAACCATTGAGATACAATGTCCTCGCCAGCTTGTCTGATCGTATTAGCCGAAGGATAGGTTTTACCCAAAATGTTGGACACTGTTTCGAGGCTGTCGTATGTCTTCATTGGATTTACTCTTTAATTCTGAAATCAGGTATATATTCTTTCACAAACTTTGTTATATTACCACTCATTTGTTCGTGGTGAAGGTTTTTGTAATCATTTTGAGCCCAGAACGGAATCTCCTTTTCATACATATCCTTTGATGGTAACCAACGAAACCCGCCGAAGTACTTGTGGCGTTGATTATACTCATCATCTTGAAGCAAGTGCATAGTTGACGCAAAAATACCGGTCTCTGAGGGGGATTTAGCAACATTAACGGTGACCTTTACAATGTGCTCGAATGTTCTTTCCAGGTCTGACAACGTCTCTGCAACATCTAGCATCTCATCATTGCCGGGATCTGTATTGGCAAAAAACTGCACAACCCACAAACCCCTGAGAAATGCATTCAGCCGTGCCTGGCTCATGTTGGGGAAATAAATAATGTCACCTTCTTCATAAAAAGGGATTTTATCTAGTGACGTTGGGTAATAGCACATGGAACACACATTGTACCAATGTCCACGACTGAAGAGACTATGTCTCATCTCTTGACTAATGGTAACCCCGCAGGACTCGCATTTGTTACACCCTGGTTTATTCAGGCGGTTTTTTAAGCTTTCCTCCACCTGAGCTGAGGGCTTCTTTTCATGTGGTGATATACCAAGAATAATTTCTGGCGGGGGAACAACAAAATTCGGATCAGTCTGAATCTCTTCCTGAACCGGTTCAATACGTTTTTGTCTTGTAAGTCTTTTAAGAAGTAACATACTCGCCTTGCCCCCTAAAGTCCTGTATGTAATCTATTGCATTAAAAATCGCCATCCCGGCCGACGAAAATATCATTGCAAAAATACATGCTGTATATGTCATTCTTACCTCTCTGATCCCATACAGCTTCATCCATAATTGTGATCCAGCCATTAGGAAAAAGACGAGTGATAATAATTGAATAAGCCCACCCCACACATCGAGACGTGCAAACTCAATACTGTCTTCCGAGGAATAGCTCGCCAATTCACTCACACTTGCTTTTACCTGGTCAAGGCAGCTCTCAGCATCATTTTCCCATCCTACATACTCAGAACTTACATCCACAACCAAGCAAAGAGAACGCCCGTCAGCTTCATTGACTAGACCAGTAAAATCATTGATCGCGATAACCGCATTTATCGGCGCATAAATCAGGTAACAAATCATCACGCCGCCAATGATTTTTGGGAATGTGACAATTGTTCGGTTCTGTTGCGCGACTTTATTCGGGTTGAACAAGGCCATCAAATATGACCATAGAATTAAAGCTAAAAACAGTATTCCTATAATTTGCGCTAGCTGCAATGCAAATTGAAAAGCTAACTCAATGAGGATGACGTAGTACGCGGACTGGCTGGTCGACGTAGCGGTCTCAGTCACCTCTTGAGCAAACAATGCTGACGAATAAAAGAGCAAGAACAGCGTCGTTACTATGCGCATGCTGGTTTACCTAACTCTTCCTCGAATCACGCCATTCTCAGTTGAAACAATATAGTCAACCATTCTTGTGTTATCTCCAGCTTTGCTTACCCCAGTTATTCGGCCATACCCTGGAACCACTGACGATTCGGTGCCAGCAAAACGGTATCTTTGGAATTGAGTGCTGCTCGCACCTTCCTCTTGAAGGTAGATGGTGTAGTCGCCCTTGCGCACTTCATGGATACCAACTAGGTATTGCTTAGGGGGGCGTTCAATCTCTGTATCCCCTGCGGTGTCATTTACAGGTTCAACCGCCTTAATGCGCTGCTCGTTCTCCACATATACGCTCACTGGATTGGCAGGTTCAAGCTGGACCTTTTCTTCTTTCCCTACATTTTGGACGGAGGGCGTTACACCGAGGCTTTCATTGACTGGTTGCTTTTCCAATTCGGCAACTCGGTTGTTGAGGTATTTCAACTCTGCATTAGTCATTGTTGTTAAATTCCTTAACCCGGTAACCATCTCTTGAAGCTGACTCACCTCATTCGCCCGCCCTTTGAATTCTGTAAGAGCCTTTGTTATCTTGTCATTTACGCCATTCAAGTCGCCATCTTCAATAAGTTGAACGACCTCCCTTAGCACCGTCTCTTTAATATCACTGCTAATCGTTCTATTACTTTCGGTCGCACTCTCTACAAGTGATAACAAAGCTTCAATGCGCTTGACCAGCTCCAACTCAAACTGGCCCATCCCATCTTCTAGAGTACCGATCTTTTGGGTTACCTGTGATTGTGTCCCTTGCATCCCCATCTGTGCGGACTTCACCGCATCTACATCAGTACGCAGAGCGACAATGGCATTGCTGTTTTCGTTTGTGACAGTGGACAACTTGCTTTTCAGCGCTGCGATTTCCTCTTGCAAGTTTTTTACTGTCGTGTCCATTTCAATTGGTGCATCATTGCCGGTGGAGAATACCCCCGCCTTTTCTAGCAACCCTGGACCGTAAACACCACCAGCTAAACCAAGAGGCCCAGCGAGCAACAACGTGGCAACCACCAAACCAATTCCCCGCCTCATACCACCTCCGTTTCCTTTTTTAAGGCTTTTAGGTTCTGACCTTACATTATGCGTTTTTTGTTCAACACCAGCTTCGGGGGCCGGCTTTGTGTCGGTGCTGTTTGCATCGTCCAGAATGTTTGAATATTCCTCTGTTTCCCTAAGCTTTGGGATTGGGGACTTTGGCGTACCCGAGTCCAACTCATCATCGATGCCTGATATGCTATCTAAATCCAAAGCATCATCTTCTTGTCTTGATTTTTCGGCTTCATCTTCATCAGCCTCCCCGAAATCGCTAAGGAGAGCGTCTACGTCCAATCCTTCTTCCTCTGTGGACGCCCCGTCACTGATATCGTTTTCTTCGGTAGCGGCTTCTTGTTCGTCCTGCGCATCATCGGTGAGGTCTGGGCCACCTAATACTGCATCGATATCGTTTTCTTCGGTAGCGGCTTCTTGTTCGTCCTGCGCATCATCGGTGAGGTCTGGGCCACCTAATA
>NZ_JBAHZB010000001.1:333199-337052 GCF_036697315.1 Alteromonas sp. 14N.309.X.WAT.G.H12 | reverse complement strand
GCATCGATATCGTTTTCTTCGGTAGCGGCTTCTTGTTCGTCCTGCGCATCATCGGTGAGGTCTGGGCCACCTAATAAGGTATCGATATCGTTTTCTTCGGTAGCGGCTTCTTGTTCGTCCTGCGCATCATCGGTGAGGTCCGGGCCACCTAATAAGGTATCGATATCGTTTTCTTCATCTTCGTCACCAACAATGTCACCCCCGCTATCCTGGTCAAAAGGAGGTTGTTCTCCACCTTTGACGTGGTAGTTTGCTTCGGGTCTATCAAGCATTCCCTGGAGGATCTCATCGTAATCCTCCGTACTCTCATCGTCCCCGCTAATGTCTGACGTATGATTGTCGTTGCTAGCAACATCATCCGTTTCTTCCGACGGTTTGATGGTTGAGTCGAGTTCGTCTTTATTTGAAACATCCTCGATACTGTCTAACTCCCCCGCATCATCCAGCATTTCTTCAATGCCACCATCGAGTGCGTGTTCTTCATCAGCAAGAAAAGGGACGTCAGGAAACTCCGTTTCATCAACCTGTTCGCCAAGAGCGTCATTTAATCCACTGGATGTATCGGTTTCGATTTTTTCCATTTTTTTGGATTGTTCTGTCTGAGACGTGCGTTCAGCATCTGCTATTACTTGCCTATCAACCTCGTCGTTTTCTTCGGCTTGTTCTGCAGGGGGGGAGAGGGACTGCGGATTGTTGCCTTTAGAGGGTTCCGTCTCGTCAAAAATAGCATCAACCCAGTCGTCACTAGCGGACCGTGCTTCAACGTCCTGAATATTCGCATTTTCCGCTTCAACGAGTTCATTAAGCGCTTGATCTAAAATGTCATTCGATGACCCATTACTGTTATTTTCATGCATTGCGGCACCTCCTTGTCCTACATTAGCCAAACCGTGTAGATATAATTTTTTAGCTAATGCAATGATGTATTAATTCCATTTTTTTAATGATAACACGCATCATAAGTTTCGTTATAATACATTATAAAAATTTTTTTTTGCAAACTGAAAGAAAAAGGGCCGTTAATAACCGGCCCTTTTTATCGAATGAGAATTGTGGCTTCTATACTTCTTAGTGTTCTACACCAACGAGTACGTAGGGTAAGCGAGGATCCGTCATTTCTTTCCTAAACACGATTAATGTTAAGCCTGGGCCACTTGTTATTGTTGGGCGTCGTGTAAATTGCTCTTTGGCCAAGTCGGATACGTAGGATGTGGCGGTTTGAAGGTTTTCCTTCGCCAATTCCCGAGAGTTTTGACCATAAACAACGGTTGAGCTTGAAATGGAATCCAAAAGTTCTGCTTGATCTTCAAGGTCACTCTCAGTTTCACTGTCCAAATAACTCGCATCAAGCGCTTCGACAGCCGACGCCAACAATAATCCACCATAACGCTGGATCCGATGGTAGTTAACATCATCAGCATCAACCATACTTGAATCGTTATACAGGTTTATCGACACTGCATTGATACCGAACGTCTGCCTTTCGTATATAAGTGAACTAAATTCATAGTAAAATTTATCACGCGGCATAACGGCATCTTCAATGTAAGGCACGACTACGTTACCAACTAACACTGCGCCAGCTAACTCACCAAACGTAATTTTTGCGTAAACCGTTTCTGTGTAATCACTATTAACAGGCGTTGATACGTAAGCTTGAGTCATATAAGCCATAGGAATACGGATTTCTTCGGTAGCAGCTCCCGCCCCTTTATCCGATCCCGGAGCCTTGTCTTCACTTTTTGGTGACGACGGATTATTCCGGGCAAACGACGTTCCTTGTGTTGAGTTCTGTCTGGGAGAATCATCGCGTGAAACTGCCTCATCTTTACCTTCGGACGATACCTGACTTTCCAGATAAGGGGCTTCTACCTCTTGTCCGTATTCGATCTTGTTATTAGACAACCACTCAGCGATAAGCACTTCTCTATCCGACAGGTATTTTGCATCCGTACCGTCAAGATTGTAATCGATAGCTTTGTCGCAAAAAACACCGTCAGCACGCATATTTCTGGCATCACAACCATCTTCGTTATACCCATCCCAATCGTCACCCTCAGAATTAAAGCCACGGGCGTCAAATCCTAACTGGTCGTACCCATCGGTTCCTCTTATCGACGTTATTTCTTGTTGCGAACAGCGAGTACCATCAGGCTTAAGGCCCAGCAGGTTACACTCAAATACATTTAGCTTTGATTTGTTCAATCCAAATTGGTCTATGCCACTGGCATTATAGATATGCGTAAGTTCGCTCATGGAGCACGGGTGGCCATCTTTATCCAAGCCCTCAAAATTACAGCCATGTTCATTGAAGCCTTCGGGATCCAACCCAAACTGATCCCTGCCGGTTTCACTATCAATAATGAGAGTGACCTCATCATGATCACAAAGGCTTCCGTCTTCTTTCAATCCGTTTATGGTACACCCGTTCTCGTTAACCCCATTTGTTAGTCCAAATCGATCCGTACCATTGGCATTAACGAACTGAACAACATTTTCGGGCTTGCACCGCGTACCATCTCTTTTCAGACCACGAATGGTACATCCATTCTCATTCAAATGGGTGTTTTGGTCGATGTGAAATTGGTCTTTATTGTTGCGGGAAACAACTCGGGTCAGCTTTTCAGGTTCACATATATTGCTCTGTCGGTCATACCCATAAAAGTCACAACCATTCGCGTTGTAACCATCTGCATAAAAGCCGAACTGGTCTTTTCCTGTCTGTTGATCAAAGATACGGGTGATATCTTCGGCTTTACATACTTGGCCATCACGACCAACCCCATCCAACCCGCATCCCTTGGCATTAAAGCCGTCACGGTTAAAGCCAAACTGGTCAAGCCCCGTCACTGGATCAACGATCTTTGTAACATCCTCATAGGCGCAGCGAGAGCCATCCTTTCGAAGACCATCAACATTACAGCCTTTAGCATTAAACCCGTCTCTGTAAAAACCGAGTTGATCGAGTCCTTTTTCGTCGTAAATACGAGGAATATCTTCAAGGGCGCATCTGCTCCCATCGGCTTTGAATCCTGACAAATCACAGCCCGCCGAGTTTCTCCCCTCGCTGTTTAATGAAAACTGGTCATAAATCATTCCGTCAAAAATGCGAGGGATTTCGTTTAGAGGGCAGATACTCCCATCTCGACGAAGGCCATCTAGTCCGCAGCCGTTATCATTAAACCCATCGATTTTCACACCGAACTGGTCTTCTTCTTGTTCGCTAAATAAACGCGGGATATCTTCAAAGGCACAACGATTACCTTCCGCGTCCAAACCGTCCAAATTACACCCTCTATCGTTAAATCCGTTTACGAGGTTTATTCGGTCAGTGCCATTCGCTTTTTTGCCAAATTGATTGGTACCGCTACTGTCAGTCAACTGGGGCGAAACTTCTGTATTGCAGTTTTTCCCAGCAGCATCACATCCCTGTGCATCCTCCCCTTTTTCATTCAATCCAGAGCGCCCAATCCCCTTGGAGTCAAGACCGAATTGGTCAAAACCATCTGCGCCGCGCATATGAGTAATAAATGCATCGTCACAGGTTTCCCCCTTCCGGTCTAGCCCCTCTAAATTACAGCCAAAACTGTTAAAATTATCTTTACCTAAACCAAACTGGTCAAGCCCCGTTTCTGGGTCGAAAATACGAGGAATATCTTCAATGGCGCAAAGGTTACCGTTCCGATCCAAGCCATTGAGATCACACCCCGCGCTGTTGTAGCCGTCGTTGCCAATCCCTAAAGCATCACGTTCTTCTTCGCTTAAAAGAAGAGCTTTTGCTGCGGCTTCAATTTGTGCTTTGGTTTTCTTTTTACCCGCAGAGAGTGGGCCTGACAGCGGCTCACCTTTTACA
>NZ_JBAHZB010000001.1:324714-333189 GCF_036697315.1 Alteromonas sp. 14N.309.X.WAT.G.H12 | reverse complement strand
CCTTTTACATCAGTGAAAAACTCAGGCGGGACAACTTTCCCTGACGCATTTACTACCTGCCCTTTTTTATTTAAAAAAAGTGGTTCACCATCTGGCCCTAATATAGGGTTATTGTTCATGTCCCTGAGCTGGCCATTCGCATCGACAGTAACAGCCTTGCCCTTAAAGTAAGCCACCTCACCCTTCTCATTGGTAAGCGGCGCGACTTTTTTTACTGTGTCGTCAGGCCGCACTGTAATAGGCCGATTCACGTTTTTTCCGCTAATTGTTTTAACTCGACTAGCGCTAATCGGGACCCCGGCGGCATCAGTAATTCTGCCGTATTTATCCAGAGAGAGTGGGTTACCGTCCTTACCCACCATGATATTGCCGTTCGCATCACGTATGTTCCCCTTGCTGTCTACATACGCCAGTTTTCCGTCCACCGTAACCGGTTCACCGTCAGCCGACATCAACTGACGTTGTTTTATTTCACTTTCCACCTTTAACGGTTTCTTTACCGGTTTTCCAGATACTGTACTTAACCGCTCATCTGAAATCGCATCACCATCACCGTCAACCACCTCCCCTTTCTCATTTACTCGAAGGGGATTTCCGTTTTTGTCTGTAAATGGGTTTCCTTGCGCGTCTACCACATTACCGTTCGCATCTACAAAAGCCGCTTTTCCATCTATGGTAATAGGTTCTCCGTCGCCGTCAGTGATACTCTTCAGTTTTGGAATTTCTGCCACAAGCTTCGTTGATAGAGGACCCTCAACAGGGTCACCATTCGCGTTAGTAATCGCGGCGGCGTCAATCTTATTACCTTTCGAATCAACAATATTCCCGTTCTCGTCCAAATGAAGAGGGTTTCCATCTTTACCAAGGATATAGTTTCCGTTTTTATCCGTAACATTCCCGTTCTCGTCAATAAACCCTTCTTGCCCAAAGACAGAAACGCCATTTCCTTCACTGTCGACTAGGCGCTCAGCGTTCGCGTTACCATTTGGTGCCGGTTTAACAAGTCCGACAACGGGGTCGCCATTCGCGTCTGTCAAGAATCCCAATGGCATAGTCTCACCCTGACTATCGACGACATGCCCTTTGCCATCGACGCGAATCTGTCCTCCGTACTCATCACGGAAAGCGACGCCGTTCATATCACGCACATTACCATTTTTATCGACCATGGCGGGCTTACCGTTGATAAACACCGGCTTCCCATTTTCGTCGAGCAAGGGAGTCAGCCCCTCTTTCTTAGCTTTCTCTTGTTCCCAGCGCTCATCGGGCAGTTTTTCGATAGGTGTGCCGAATTGGTCTTTCATGTCAGAAGAAAATATACGCGGGATGTTTTCCGGCGGACAAGCTTCACCATCACGGTTCTCACCCGTCAAAGAGCAACCATATTCATTGAATCCATCTTCATCAAGCCCGAATTGGTCAAGCCCCGTTTCTGGATCATAGACGCGGGTGATTTTGTCAATATCGCACAATTCACCGTTCGGCATCTTGCCATCCAAATTACAATTAAACTTGTTATATTGCATGTCGTTGATGCCGAGCCGGGTGAACCCATTACTGTCCTTGTGGTACTGGCTCATGCCATCACTGCCATAAAGCTTTGTTCTTTCCTCTGCGGTACACGGAGTACCGTCTGGTTTCATGCCGTTTAGGTCGCAGCCAGCGGCGTTTCTTCCGTCTGCATTTAACCCCAACTGGTTGACCCCATCTTTTCCCACGACTTTAGGGATATCTTCAAACCGGCAGCGGTTTCCGTCACGGTTGTAGCCTTCTAGGTTACAACCTGTTTCTGAATGAAACCCATCTTTATCAAGCCCGAATTGGTCAAGCCCCGTTTCTGGATCATAGACGCGGGTGATATCACTCGACGAACACGCCTCTCCCATTGCATTCAATCCGTTAATGTCACAGCCTGCTTGGTTGTATCCGTCGAGCAAAAAACCGAATTGGTCAAGCCCCGTTTCTGGGTCGAAAATACGAGGAATGTCGTCGAGTTCGCAGCGCAATCCTTTATGGTTAAATCCGTCCAGGTTGCAGCCTGTTTTTGGGTCAAAGCCTTCTTCGTCCAAACCGAATTGGTCAAGCCCCGTTTCTGGATCGAAAACACGAGGGATATCGTCGAGTTCGCAACGCTTTCCGTTCCGTCTAAATCCGGCTGTATTACAACCGTTTTTTGCATAGCCATCCAGAGTAATTCCAAAAGCGTCAAGACCGTCTTTACCGACAATCTTCGAGCTACTAGAAGCGGGACACAAAGAACCATCTAAACGCATGCCCTTATCATCGCAACCGGCTTCATTTTTGTTGTTTTTGTAGAAACCAAATTGGTCCTTACCCGTTTTGGGCGAGAAAAGTCTAGGAGCATCTAACAACGCGCACGCACTGCCATCCGGCTTAAGGCCGTGTAAATCACAACCTGCATCATTACGCCCATTTTTGTATAAACCGAATTGATCCTTACCGTCCTTTCCTTTGATGCGAGTAATATCACTGAGAGGACATAGCATGCCCTCTTTGTTAAACCCTTCTAATGAGCATCCATTCTCATTAAACCCGTCTGGATTCATCCCAAACTGGTCAAGACCCGTTTTGGGGTCAAAAACACGAGTGATATCTTCGGTAGAACACGCATTCCCGTCACGATCTAAACCTTCAAGATTGCACCCGGCTTCGTTAAAGCCCTCGGGGTCGAATCCCCACTGGTCTCGGTTGTCTCGGTTGTATACGCGGGTAACCTGCTCTATCGGGCAACGAGTGCCATCTTGTCGCAAACCTTGAATGTCGCAACCGTTCTCATTGAATCCTGCGGGGTTGAAACCAAGCTGGTCTCGATTGTCATCACCATAAAGGCGCGTTATGTATTCCGCAGGACAAATGCTTCCATCTTCACGACGGCCCTCACGATTACAACCGAAGCGATTCATTCCGTTCTCATCAAATTCGGATTCCGCTTGGCATCCGCTAACAATGCTACAAACATCGCCCGTAAGCATGGTTTCTGTGGGATCAATTATTTCCTTGGCTAAGGAAACGTCGCAAACATTACCGTCCGGATCCAAGCCCTCGCGAGAGCAGTTGTCTTCATTGAATCCAGTAAAACAATTGAATCCATCAGTATCATAACCAGTTTGTAGGCAGCTAGGATGGTTCTTAGCAAGATCCTGTATTTCTTCCGACGAAAGTTCTGGGATATGCTTTCTCACAATATCATTAAGAACACACAAGTCTCGTATCTTATCCCCAGAAACTTCAGCGGAGGCCATAATGTCTTCACAATAGGCACGAAGGGCCGCTGGGTCATCCGTGTTGATATCGACGCCATTAAAGGCCGTCCCTTTTACTTGCGTCGCTCCGGCTCTCTGCTCACCGTTGTCAGCACGGCTGACCGTACTGTGTGTATTTCTTTGAACAAGCACATATAAGAACACCACGACAACGAGCACCGCGACAGACACCATAAGGGCTCTTTTTACCATGGGCGTGAAAATGGTTTTTTTCTTGTTTTCCAACATCCTAAGATTTCCTTATCTTTTATTTAACGTACAACATCACGGTTTTATTACCTTGTTCCATGGTAACAACAGGGACCAGATCGTATTCGAAAAGAAGATGCTGCCCATCTGGCGAACTCGTGATATCTATTGGCTGGGGATGAAACGCATCGTGCGGGGTAATTATGTATAGCTTGTCGTCGTTCGTCCATGCCACATAATCGCGGTAATCAACTTCATTACCATATTCGTCAACCAACTGACGTTGTTGATACCCTTCCGGATTCAAAAACAACAACATTTTTTCTTTGACGGGATCGGTGGTTAGTTTGGGCTCTACATAATCTCCTCTACGATAGGAGGATGTTGCTTTTCGTTGTTGTGATTTAATTGAATCACCAACGCCTTCAACCTGAATGTTGACATTCATGTAAACTTCTTCATTACTAATATCAAAAATCAACGTTAGCGGCGTGGTTTGCCCTGCGAGCATGATTGGAATATTAGTTTTACCGGCAAGCTTTTGCGGACGCACTGTCAAAATGTGGTCCATTGCTTTTTTGGCAGAAACAACGTCCTTGTTTGATATGTCAGATAGTAGTTCATAGCTCCAAGGATTACCCATCGCATCGGTAAAGGTAATCGTGGTGTTGAACGTGTGCCCCAATTTTATTTCGACCATGCGCTGACTTCTAGGATTTATAGAAATATTCCGACTGTCTTCAATTAGGCCAGGGTCAGGGTCGTATTTAAAACGGTCTTCGAGTCGCAATTCCTCTTTGTAATCTTGAAGCTCACTATCAGATAGTGGAACAACTTTATCGATTAAATCCTTTGCGACGAGACCATCCAGCAAGGTTTTGGCGCGCTCAGTGTAATACCTAGGAGGCTTCAATTCTTCCTCCTTACGGGCCGCATTAGCGTTGCTTCCCCATAACATCAACAACGTCAACAACGTCAGCAAAACGCTAATATTGAGTCTTAGTGTCATCCCTGTCACTTTACCGCTCCCATTAGTCCTATATATTTAACGGTTTACCCGTAAAATCTAACCCTTGGTTACCTTAATGGCATTAGGGGATTGTTGTGGTGATTTTCTTATCACCACCTCTTTGATATTATCCAGTACAGAGGGGTCCGCAACTTTCGGTGTTAACCCCTTATTCCCTGAACGTCCGAGTCCGTACCTCTCACTCGATGTCTTTGTTGTCTTATGCCCCATCATGGCCGCACGTTCTACATCACTGACGTCCGGGTCCGCCTTAGCATTGGCTGAAAACTGATGCCGGCCGGTATACAAATTGATGTTCGCTTTTCTCCGGGGCCACAACTTTTTATTAAGCAAAAGCAACAAGGCCGAACATCCTTTGTAAAAATGAATAAAGCCTCCCTGAGCCTCCTCTACATTTTTAAGATGCGCCTTTATATGCAACTGGATCGGTGTTGGTATGTCCGCAATATCGATCTCTCGAAGGGGCCCATACGACCGCGTTTCGCTATACTTAAAATTTTCAGAGATCAGTACGAGACGCCCATCACTTCTTTCTTCAAGTTTTGCCGTTTGCCACTCGTTAGGCCTTAAACCACTACCTACCGCAGCCCATAACCAAGTAACCAAGGGGCGGCCCCAGCGATGCTTTCTTAGTTTCAAATAATCTTCTATTTTTTTTATATCGTTGGGTGTAACTACTTTTTTTCTTCGTGCACTTGTCTTTTTATTCGCGCCCCGTTCTTTCCGGCTCATCCCTTTCGTGTTAGCCATTAACTCGGAGAGTTCAGCCCTTGTGGTGGGAGATATTTTCTTTCTGTTTTCCAGGGCTAGCAGCATCATGTTATAGGCCGAACGCATCATCCTCCATGTACTTTGAGACCAGTTAGGGACATGAAACGAAACACACCACCTCACTGCATACTCAATATCCATGACCTCTTCTTCTTCTCGCCTGTTGGAATACGGGTTTGTTAGCTTTATCACCTTACTTGCAGAGGGGTGCATCGCTTGGCGAGCTTCTTTCAAGCAACGTCGCGCGTTATGAAATACTTTTTCTAGGTATATTTTGTTCGAGGAGCTGCGAGCCATATCAACTACTCCGCATCAACCAGGTTGCTTCGGTCTATATAATCTTTTAGTGCCTCTTTGATAACAGAAGCAGACTTATAAGCCTTTTGCTCAATGGCTTGAGCTAAAATAAGCGCGCCGGGGTTGTCCGGCAAGGTTGTAAAATCAACCCCGTTTACGATCAAGAGCGCGATAACTTTGTAGTTATCATTTCTTAGAGCAAGCTGAATTAGATTGACGTTAATTGTGTCTTGATTCATCTTGATGGCAACCAACTGCTGCGGATCTGCGCCACGTTCTACGAGTCTTTTCCCGTACTCAACATTCCCTCCATATGGGGACGATAGCGCTACAGCCATTAGGGGGCTAACACCGCCTAAACTCTTCGCGTTAATATCGAACGTTTCCCGGCTCTTGAGCTCTTCATACATTAAATCCGCTGGGATGTTATAGCCCTTCATGATCATCTGTATCCACAGATTAAATAGCTTGTCGTATTGGTATGTTTTTCTTTCCTCTACATCCTTCTCAATCCACGCGTCTGCGATGGCTTGCATTTCCAACAATTCTTCCGAGGATAAAGTGGTATTGTTAAATATCCCCTTTGGCGTACTTAACTGCCCATCCAAGAAACTTTGCGTAATCTGGATAAACTGTGAGTTATTGCTACCACTAGCAACAATCATAGGGGAAAGGCCGCTCGCCATCTTTTTGTGAGGGTCCGCCCCGGCTTTTAGCATCATGAAGATGATGTTTTCATATACACTTTGGTCATCGCTACTTTTTGATGCGATGATTGCCAGAGGAAGAACGCGCTGCCCATCGGGTGTGACAATCAAGGGGGTGTTTAATCCATTGGGCGCGACTTCAAATGTCGCTGCTAAGAACTTCAGGCTTCCCGTGCTGACAGCAAAGACAAAGTCATTCGCAACACCATTATCAAAACGGTAAACCATCCACGGCTTAACCGCACCTGTACGCACGAGCCAAGCTGCAGCTTCGTCTCTGCCTGTCTGCAAGAGGTAGGACGTAAGATACATTCTGTGGGCTTCACCGTTACTCTCAAGCGTAATCCAAGGCCCGTAGGTTTTTATCAACCCATCTAAACCTCGAAATCGCTCTTCTTCCTCTGGCTCTTGGAAAATTCGCTCTACCATAAGCGAAGATACGTCCTTTTGCATAGCAATACTCATAGGATTCACAAGCTCCGTTTGAGGATCTTGCGCGAGACTGTATTGCGAAAAAAATATCGAGGAAAGCATGAACACTGTCGCAACGTGATTCTTCTTCACGGTAAACTCCTTTTCAAAACAAATAGACTTCCAATGTCTGGTGAATCAATAATATCATATTAATATTTTTATTCACCAAAAACATGATGCGTTACCCTAGCTTATTTGATGTCAGTGAATAACAAAAATATTAATAATTTCTAGGGACTTTGTGCAGTTTGTCATCTTCAACGGGATGGTACCTTTTTATCACCTTGGGACTCATAGAAAGCCCCATATCCTTCATCTTTACCTTTCCACAGACCATTGCAACAACGCCGTCCTTGACCACTTTTTCATGCATTGCTTTTGTTGGCGCGTTGCCAAAAATAATACAAGGCAAACTGTCAGCTCCGTCCTCAAGGTCGAAAAACACCATTTTTTCACCAAAACTATGACTGTTTTCGTCGCTCACGGTCTTAACAACCACATTCCGCATTACGCCGTAGGTTGTGACGCTTTGACCATCATGACTCCCATCTATCATTCCAACTTTAACAGGGCACCCATCTATCAATTGACCTGGCGGCTCTCGTTCCACACGCTGTGCAATATTTAATACTTTTATTGGTGTGGAGGTTAGGTAAAAACCGCAGGCATCCCGTTCTCGGTTAAGGGTATCTGCGACCGATTTATTCAGTTCGCCAACAAGGTGATTCCACCATTGCTTTTCAAGCTGAAACTCCCTTTGTTTTAAAATACCATCGAGAATGTAAATAAAATGGCGCTCAAACGGTGTTTTGTTCAGCTTTTGCAATAGCCCCGCGGTCACTTTTATTTCTTGATGATGAGCGACAACCGATTGAATTCGATTTATTGATGCCGCAATCGGCTGATCACCAAATTCAGAAAGTTTCCTATAGCTTAAATTTAGTGTGGCTGACCAACTCGAAAAAATGATGTTATTAAATACCTCACCTAACCCTTCATGTATCTCCTCAAGATTCCTCTTCAAAGAGGCATCATCCATTAGGCCGGGCTTAACCATGGTTAACCCGTCTATCTGACGTTCGAATTTTACATTTCCGCACAATGGGCTTGGTGGTGACGTCGGTACTTCAGTTAAACGAGGCGCGAACCAGCAGACCTCATGACTCAACATTTCAAGTTGAGTTTTAAAATCATCCGCCGCCTTATTTGTAAAGTAAGGCGACAAACGATGCCGGCTCTCGCACTCGGTTGTATTGCAGGGCAAAAGCAGCAATGACTTCACGGTTTGATTGAAATAGTCTTTCAAGATCACCGCAAATGTCGATGATGGCTTGAATTGAATTTTTTTAGTGTAATTAATCCCAGAAATGGCGGTCAGGTAAGCGGTAAATTCCAACAATGACATGCTGTCATACAAATGATGTAATAGGGAAATCTCCTCTACCTCCTTGAAGGTTTTGCTTTTCACAATCCGTTCTCTTAACCATATGTTGAAATCCCGCCCATTTGTCTTGGGATCACCCTGGATCCGTTTTGGTATGAACGAGTCAAAACCTCCCGACACAGCCAATGAGGTGAAAGCTGACGAGGACGGTTTTACATCATAGCTAGACAGCCTTTGGAGGAAATCATACACGCTAAGATAATTACCATTTTTTTTACGTTCCTCGACTATGGTCTCCCCGGACTCCCCCATACTTGCCAGTTTAGAAAAACCATAACG
>NZ_JBAHZB010000001.1:314159-324704 GCF_036697315.1 Alteromonas sp. 14N.309.X.WAT.G.H12 | reverse complement strand
CCATAACGCACACGCTTTTCTGTCTCAGCGAGAAAACGCGTCCGACTCGAATTCACATGAGGAGGGGCCACTTTAATGCCGAGTTTCTGCGAAGCTTCAACAACGGTCTCGTACAATTCATCCTTTTTCTTAAAGGTCATTGCAGATGCATAAAACTCCGACGGGTAATAGACCTTCAGCCATGCAGACATGTAAGTTACGATGGCATACGCAACGGCATGACTCTTGTTAAATCCATACCCTGCAAATTTTTCTACTTTATTGAATACTTGATTGAAGCGCACGTATTGAGATAACGAAAAATACAGCCGCATATACATCTCTTTCGCTTTTCCAGTATGACTCAAGGTATTTGTAATAGATAACTCTAATGCGGACTGGTAATGGCTCTTAAAATACTTAACGACATAATTGTAATCACTGATACGCCCCACCAAGATGTCGTCCCCTTTTTTATCTAGTTTCAAAAGGGTTTTCATTACCTTCAAAAACTGCTCACGGCCCGATATGTATCCCTCGTCAGAAATAGAGTCAGCAATACCAAGTGTTTCTAGCTCGGTTGTACAATCTTTGAAATTAACGTCAAGAGGGAAATCAAACCCTTGTTTTTTACCTAATTCAAGGTAGTTTTCACGCCAGAAAGTGAGAGCTTTTTGTGCATAGATATCTCGCTGCTTGGCCATTTCGGCCATTTTTTTCTTACCCATAGCCCGGCGTAATAAATCAGCTCCACCAAGGGAATAACCGGCTAACTCTCGCACAATACCCATCACTTGCTCTTGGAAAACAATACATCCAAAAGTAATGCTCGTCACGGGTTCTAACGCGGGGTGATCATAATGGGGGGGCTTAACGCCGTTCTTCACATCAATGTATTCCTCAACCATTCCGCTTTGGAGAGCTCCGGGCCTAAACAGTGCGGACAACACAGCTAACTCTTCGATGTTTTGTGGTTGAAGATTACCAACAAGTTGCCGCATCCCCTGGCTATTTAATTGAAACACATCGCACAGAATCTGCTGACAGATCATATTGTAAACGGCAGGATCAGCAAAATCGATTGTCCTCAAATCAATACTAACGCTGTGATTCTCCTTTATCTGGGAGACACACTCTGTTGTTATGTTCAGTGTTCGCAAACCCAAAATGTCGAATTTAATCAACCCAGCTCTCTCAATATCATCTTTGTCATAAAGAGAGAAAAAGTTTCCTTCGTCATCACTCCATACCGCAGCATAATCAGGAATGATCGTTGGTGATATAACGACGCCACCTGCATGCACACCATAGGATTGCATTTTTCCGGTCAATTTCTTTGCCATCAAAAGAACCTTGGAAAGCATAGGTTCTTTGTTCATGCGTTTCTTTACGAAATCCAGACCCAAAAACTCATCCCAAGTGAGGTTCCGTGGGGCGACGATCCCCAATTCATTTTCTGCCGTTTTAACAAGCCTTTTCAACTCATTGTCATAAATCATCGATAATTCATAGGCACCCCTGACCGCCGCTATTGACGATTTCAACTGGTACCGGTTCATGTTTGCAATTTGACTTGACGATGGCCAGATGGCACCAGGAAGCTGGTATTTTTCACTAATGTATCGCAATACTTTCTCGCGTCCCTCACCAAAATCCGTATCAATATCCGGCATCGATACGCGCTCAGGATTAAGAAAGCGCTCAAATTTCAAGTCGTACATGATAGGATCAACATCGGTGATTTCTATGCAATAAACAAGGAGGGAACCCGCTGCACTTCCTCGACCTGGACCAACAGCTACCCCCTCTTGACGAGCAAAATTAACCATGTCGTACTCAATAAGAAAGTAGCCCGAAAAGCCCATCTCTTTAATAACTTCAAATTCACGTTCGACTTGGGCTTGGTATTTTTCACGATGAAGTCCCGCTTCCTCGCCGAAATTTTGCTTTAACCGACGTTCCAAACCTTCGTAGGTAAGGTCAAGCAAGCAAAAATCATTGAGACGCCTTTGTCTATACGTGGCAACCGGCGCATCTTCTGGTCTCTCACTGTCAATAAGTGCCTCAAAAGCCCTTAATGCATCGTCATCGTTTTCGAAATCAGGGGGGCTCTGTTCCATTCTTTCATATGCAAACTGAACAACCCGCTGAATGGGCATATCGTAATTTGGTAGATGGATTTCCCCCAATGTAACAGGCGTATCCCCTAGACTTTCCCAATAGTGTAGTTGGAGCGCATTCCCCACAAGTTCTTGTTGGCCGGAGTAGTAATTGACAACGTCGTCATGCTCAACCAAGAGAGAATCTTTGGGGGGCTTTTCAAAAAGAAAACTGTTGACGTTCTCCTTTTTCTGCACGGCGACTTTAACACAGTAGGCATCATAGTCCTCTTCTCTCGCATAGCGAAACTGAGGGAAAGGAACTACGAGTTTTTCTTTTTGTGCCTTCAAAAACGTACGCTCGGACTCTGAGGCGTAGAGGGGGAAGCCGTATGCGGTGATGGACGAATACAAAGGTAATGTATCGACCTTTTTTTGTGTGGCAATAAACGGATGAGAATATGAATTGTTGTGGAGCCCATCAATAACGATAACGTCCTGAGAATATTTTTCGATATCCGCTTTTGTTAAAGCCAGTGGAATATTTTCACCACGCTTCACCGCTTCACTCTTGTGCTTACCTAGGGCTGAGTTTAACGCTAATATGTTTTTGTAACCGACCTCAGTTTTGGCAATAAAGATTAACTCACCTAGGGGCAAGGCTTTATCAATGTATTTCAGTAATCTTTTGAAGGGCTGTAAGATGTTGTCATCAATAATGCGCTCGGCCTGGGGCCCAATAACTTCGGTACACGCCGCCACAAAGCGTTTTTTCCCCACTGCACTTTTTAGTGAATTGTCGAGAAACGCAGACTCCACTTGTTTGATTCCTGTGTAAGTTCCCATCGCGTTTTCTTTCGCTCCCTCACCCACTACACCAATCATTTCAAGGAGCCTCATGCACGCGTGGTGATTGCGTAATCGCCACAGTGCATGATCGCGTTCCTTGCATGTTACGGAAGCCGTCATTCCTACGATAGCACCAACACCCACTGCGTTGGCACTATCAAGAAAACGGATGGTTGACGTTGTCGTATTGTGGTCAATCAAACAGGCTTGCTTGAAGCCTTTTTGCTGGATGGCCGGAAGGAACTCTGTTGGCGTATCATGGCCACGCTCGAACGATGCGTCTGAATAAAAAAAGGATGGTATATGCACATCAATAATCCGTTAATAGATCCATCTACATAATATAACACATCTTGAACGTGACGTGAAGTTGTGCGTTTTTTATAATTTTTTCCAGAGATCCTCTCTAAGCTCACGCATCTTACTTCTACCTTCCTGTGTGACTTCTCGTTCCAATTTTTCTTCGCTTAACAACATTAAGATATCGTCATCCGCGTTAGACATTACGTCATCGGTGATTTCATCTGCGAAATCAGAAAGACGAAGGTTTCTTGCGTTCATTCCGTACTTTTCATTTATTGCGTCCAGCAGCATCTCTTCCAACGCCTCAGAGGACACCATGGAACAGATATCTTGTCCTAACGCTTCAAGAGCGTTCATAAACTCTTCTTGAGCTTTTTCTTTCGCTTCTTCGAGTAAGGCCTGTAATGCCGCCGCGTTTATCCCCGAAAAATCATACCCTAGATCAAATTCTCTAACGGCGTCGATAATATCTTTCCATCCATCTTCCAGTTCTGCGCCAGTAAATATGGCTGAGCAAGTCTGGCTGTCATCGTCACCACTTTTCGCCCGCTCGTCAGCTTGCTCTATATATGCTTGTTGAAACTCTTCGGGTGACGCAATTGGGGATGGGGTAAAAAGGTTGTGAGTCACTTGCTCTATATACACTTGGGTTTCTTCCGCAGTGCAATCGTACATAGGACCATCCGTTTCAATATCCGCGTTAGCCATGCCCGTCAGTAGAACACCTAACACGGCTACCAATTTTCTTTTCATCGCTTCTCTCCACATCCATTTGTTGTAAGCACTACTGCATAACTGTGAAACTTGGCGAGGTAATCTTTATCTGGATACGCCTCGCTGATCAGTTTTGATAAAAACCACGGGTTATCGGTCTGGTACTTAGTAATGAGCTTTTCTATACGGCCAATGCCGGCATGATAAGCCAAAATCGCTAAATTGTAGTCACCGTTAAACTGGCTTGCCAACCAGTTAATATATTTTGCCCCCGCTGCTGTTGATTTTTGTAGGCTAAACCGCTCATCCTCTTCTCGTGTTACCTTAAGGCCCATGTCTCTGGCTGTGTCTGGTAAAAATTGCCAAGGACCCGCGGCACTCCTTCCTGATAACTGGCTGCGCTCACCAATAGCGTATGAAGATTCCAGCATTGGAATAAGCCCGAGTGTTCTGGGTAATCCTGACTTAGACATCTGGTCCATCATAAATGCCCTCATCGTATTCTGTCTTCGGTGAGTAATCAGATGCTGTTTGGAGGCACAAAAACGGTTTTTGTTTGAGTAAAAATATTGATAGAAAATTTGAAAGTTACACCCTGCCGCGGCGCAGTATTCTCTTACTGATGCCGTTGGGGCAATTGTGTTTTCTGATGCATACACCCCACCCTGCCCTAAAATAATAAGCATTAATACGGTAAAGGCCGAACATTTAACAAAACGTCCGGCCTGTTTTAAAGGGGTGAATGCGAATCTCATGAAGAAGGTTGTTTCTTAATTAGTGGTGGATTCGAAATCACTTGCTTGGATCTCCTGAACTGATTGATCACCCGTCGTAAGGTCTTGGCCGAATAGCATACCACCGGATGGGTACGCAATGAGCCCGCCCACGACCATTGATGCAACCATCTCTAGAAGCGTGAATTGCTTTTCGTGATCAGATTTAGGTAAGACAAATTTTCGAAGAAACTGCCACCCCCCAAATAACACTGCACATACACCACCCAAAAAACAAAGAGCTAACAGTACTGTCTTCCAAAGTGGCAGCGCATCATTCGCCAAGTAATCGCCTTGAGCTTGAAATACTCGGCTGTCTGCAGCAAATGAGTAAAAACTCACTGCCATAGTAGCGACTAATACGGAACCTTTAGTTAATATTTTTTTATTCATCATGCTTATTCCCTTATTGGTAGATAAAATTGTAACATTAGTATAATAGCCTTTTATTTCATTTTTCCGTTAAATTAAAAAAATATTTTCTTTCCCCACGCAACGCTGCAGCGCTTAGTATAATATTATTTTAGGGAACGAACGCGACTTGATTTGCGTAACGGAGGGTATCGCCTCTGAATCTCTTTAGGTGTCATCATCCCACTTCTCTTCACACGATCTTTTATGTCGTTGTCAGAGACATCTTTAAATGGCTTCCCCATAGCAACGGCATCTCCGTTTACTCTTGTGTTAATGGTGTGGAACGCTGTGAGGTACGTCAACGCGTGATTTCGAGTCAGCGTTTCCCAACTAAAAAGTGCATTACGCCCCTTTTTGTCCGGAAACATTTCTAACATAAACGCTTTCACCAAATACTCTGAGGTACTGCCTTCAACGTCCCATTGAGAGAGCATTCGTTCTTTGTAATTAAAAGGCATTACTGCAATGTCTGTTTTATTTTTTTGTACTCCCAACGGGCGTATTGTTGATTTAACCACCATCACTTTCACCTCCAATTTTCACGGAGGTTAATGTTGAATCAAGCCCGCTCTTAGCAAAAACACCGCGTGCGTCTTCCGCCTCGATATCTGATGCCAGTTCGTCAACATCCTCAATTTCTCGAATGTAGAGATTAGATAGCACTTTTCGGTCACTAAATAATACCGAAGTTGGGTCGTCGTCGTCTACTTCATAGACTCGAAAGCTCAGTCTCATTTCGTCAGGATCCTCAACACCTTTCATGCAAAGGCAATCCATCCTCTCTTTTCTTATTCGAATTCCAAGTGACATTTGGAGAATGTTTGTTGCGTTGTCCTTCGCGTCGAGAAAGACATAACCTTTTTTCCTGCAAATAGATACACCAAACCAGTCTACATGCGTAAACCATGGCATAAATTCGCTCTGTATCCCAATGTAGGGTTCGTTATTCTGGTCTCTACCATACAAAAAATCCATTGATGCGTCATTTCCCATATAGAGCACTTTAGGGTTAGTCTCTACATCAACTTTTAATTGACCGTCATACACCAAAGACTGGAGGTAGAAAAGGAAGTTTAACGCTGAATTCTGATTTGACATTACAGTATTCCTCCGTAGTTTACGCTATCACAAAACCTAGCGAAGAGATTTTCACATGTGAAAATAGGCAGAGTAAGCACCCTGCCCTACTTCAATTTAACCGGGAAAAGTAAATGCAGAAAACCCACGGTAAGTCGACTTTTCTTTTGATGGGATGAAAGTTTTGGACATTACGCGGTGATAGGTGTTCATAAAGAAGGCATAGTCCCGCTTACTTCTTTCCATATTCCCATCCTGACCCGTAGCATGCGCATTAGCTAATTTTTGCCATACTGCGGCCTGGCGCTGTTGAATATTTAAAGGAAGCATCGAAAGCTGCTTTTCAGCCTTAAGGTAGAATTCCACCGCTTTGCTGAGGTCGGTAGACGCTTCTCTATCCCCCAACCACAAAAGACCTTTAATCCCAAACTCGTTCGGGTCCGCGTCTGAAATGGCGACGGCTTTTTCCATAAAGTCTAAAGCTTTGACCTGGTCTCGGTATTGTGGATAATGGGTATACATTAATCCTAAACGGAAGGCGGATTCTGACTTCTCTTCATTTGTTGCAGAAATACTTTCTAGCACTTGGTTGTATAAAGACGCGGCTTTTGCTGCGCGTTCAGATTCAGAATCACCCAGTACACCGGATTCGTAGTTTTTGGCCATCTCTAGCATTGAGCTTGGGTGTTGGTTATATGCGATAGCCTTTTGGAACCAATTACTGGCGACCTCTCGATCACTAACCATCCAATACCCATCTTGGTATATTTTACCTATAATATAGGCAATATTAGCCTGACCTTCTTCTGCTAGTGGTTTGAGGAAATTAATACCAAGTGGGACATTTCGCGGTACGCCGAGCCCCAATATATTCATCATACCAGAGACATATTTTGCTCGTTGATCGCCTTGCTTCGCAGCGCCTTCAAAATAGAAATAGGATTTTTCATAATCAGTAGCCGACTTGGGTTCATCCTGTTTTGTCTGCGCTAAGGTACAATCTGCTCGTTTTTCTGGTGAAAACCAAACACAACTATCACCACGATAATAATCCGCGAGATAGACTTGAGCGAAGACGTCTGGAGATTCACCGCCGCGAGGCTGTGCGTAGTAAGAAAGAAAGTCAACCACGCCAGAACGGTTAGCTCCAGTTCCTTGGTTGAACATCACCATGTGTTTCACGTTTTCAATAGCGGGTTCATAATCGTATCGTGACGCTTCCAGCATCCATTTAAGAGCTGAATTAAAGTCACCATTTTGAAATGCCAGGTCGCCATAGTAAAAAAGAACATTAGGGTCGTTCATTGATTTTTCAAAAACGGACTCAAAACTCACGGGTAATTTTCCCGCTTGTTCGTTCGTTGCTGGCATTTCTGCTAATGCAGAAACGGAAAAACTAAGCGCTATAGCAATAACGCTTGACTTTAATTTAACATTTTTCATTCTACTCATCCCTGAATTAAAGGTCTCTTATCTTACGTGCATCGTGCCAAAGCATTTTCACATGTGAAAATTTCAACTTAGCTGCTATATGTTTTATAAAATCTTTAACACGAGCAAAGCCAGGTTAAAACAAAGAGTAGGGGAGGGTGCTAGCAAGAAATACCCCCTTATTTTCACATGTGAAAATACAGATAATAGTGGAACGGTTCATGCGGCCGCGGCCGTAACAAACTGTGTTTTATTTTTTCACATGTGAAAAAAACTACTGGGTAGATGTGCAATTATTGTCAATCAAGTATTGCTATATTTTCACATGTGAAAAAACGGATGCAGGTCGCTCGTTCTTTCGGGTATGTTATCACAAAATCTTTTTTTTTCGTTTTCCCTGAAGTATTTCTTATTTTTCTGAACAATACCCTTTTTTAAAAAGGAAGGACTTTTCTATGTTGGAGAAGTCTCCTAGTGAACGTCCAGTCTTACTTCGTTCTTGAATAGCTTGACCAAACTCATGAACAATTCCATTTGGAATTAAACAATTTAGTGCCGACCCTGAATATAGTGTCAATTCAATGTTACAAGAAAACCTATACTTTTTAATCTTATATTCGGCTGTTCTATCAATTGCAAAGTTATACCAGCTACCCTGGCTATTCTCACAAGTAGAGACTGCCTTTCCAAAAAGAAGTAAGGCGCGCTCTAATTCCTCGACTTCCTTTATGGGCAAACGCATCGGTTTTACCCCTTCAATACCGATTTTATATTCGGCGAACTTATCGCTGTCATCTTCTTCTGCAAAAGAGGGGAGGGCGCACGTTATAAAGAAAGCTAAAATGAAATATCTTATTTGCCAAATATTACTATCCATTTTTAACACTCCTTTTTGAAACATATTCAGTAAGAGACACCCAATCAGCGCTATCAATAACCGAGCCTAACGATCCATTTTCTACGTCATGGTAGTTATGTTTAAGCGGTGAAAGGTTTACCGCTTTGTGGTGTGAGCGGTATTCTTTAACTAATTCGTGGAGTGCAATGGCATTCTTAATACAATAGTCATTCACAATGGAAATTGCATTTTTAGAACTTTCTTCAATGATTTCTTTAGCGCCCTCTTTGCCCATACCTAACGCTAAAAATATACGCCGTAGTGCGCTAGTTTCAGCATCGGCCTCTCTACCATCAGCACCAACCACATCGGCACTAGATTGCCCCAATCGGGTAAACCATGGCTTATAACCACTTTCCGTCAATACATATAACGCTGCTTCACATGTGATCACATGTGAGTCAGGACTTAAAGAAACAAACTGTGAATCAACCTTTAATTGAAAAAAAGGGAAGTGCTTTTCGAATAAGGCTTTCTTTTCTGATAAGCCAACAAATTCATAACCCTCGAACGTCACTTGGTTTGGCACTAACTTATCAAAATCGGCAAGCATGTTTGCTAGAGCTGTTCGGAAATCGTTTCCTTGTATGACTTCCGCTAAATCTTTGCATCCGAAAGCAGGGCTTACGGGTTTCCACGTAACATCGATATTTTGTTCAATTCGCATATCATTAGTTGCTGTCATTGTTTGTTTCCATCATTGTTGATCAGATAGAACTGATAAAGAGTTTCTAAATCAGTGGTCTTTAACGAGCGAAAGGTAATCGCCTTTTTGTTCTCAAAGCGTTTCGTACCCAAAACGGCTTGTACGAACTCACTCATAGTCAACCCTAATTTGTGTCGAGCAGAATCAACGCCTTTGGAAAGAACGGAAGGGTAGTTGGTTTTTCTTCTGTTAGGCCAATCCGCATGATCGTAATCGACAATGACTTCTATTGGTTCCAGAGGGAGAGTTTCTTTCTTGTCTTTTAAAGTACTGATTTCAGCTATCGATTTCTTAGTCACCACTTCATCACCATCGTCTTTAATGGCTTTTTGGGGGCGGCTTACACTGGTTTTCGATTTACGGCGAGACACATTTGCCTTTGCTCTCTTCGTGATGTTTTTCGGTGCGTTTTTTTCAGCAACGAGGGCGTCTTCATCTTCGGCATCGACAACGTCATCATCTTGCAAATCAAGAACTAAGCACTCTTCTTCTTTTTGGCCACCTTCTTTGCTGGCCACCTGGCTCTTGGCCTCCACAACGTTCACGTCCGATTTTAAGATCCGGTCTTCTTCATCGTATATTTCAAACTCTGCACGCAGACCCAGATCTCGAAGTGCTCGGCGGATTGCCCGAGACTCAGCTACCAGTACTGCACGTCCACCAAACATTTCGTTTAAACATTGGGACGCTGTAGAAGAAATTAAAGGAACTAACCCAGCGGTCGTCATGAGTAGAACTCTTGCGACTACTGCTGGGATTGCTTTTTCCCTGACCAGTTTAGTGTCCACAACGATTGCGCCACAAAATACATCCATTACGATACGCTGCAATTCCTCGGACGTGGCGAACCGCCGTAAATCAGACACGCCTTGAGCTGGGTCTATAATTTCCCGGAGGGGAAGGTCAAGTAATCGTTCTTGTGCTTTTGCAAGCAAAGGTATCATTTTTTTTCTTGCTTCAAACAGACCTTTTACTTGTTCCTTTGACAGCTCGACATTATTAAACGGGTTCATTGCACACCTCTTATTTGCGCTTCAGAATGTATTATATTACGCAAATAAAGAAAATGCAACGCATCACGCATCACGCTATTACGTTGCGTGATATTCAAAATGTGCGATTAAAGACGTGTTCTGAATAGACGTTAAGCGCTGCTCTTGCATGATTAGCGCCCTCTTGAACGTCTGGGGAAATCACCAGGACGGTGGGTTTGATCCCACTCTGATTTCTTATTTGGAGTAAAAACTTTAACCTATGCAGTACCTCGGTAACGGGAACAAAGGCACTTGAGCTTTCTATAGA